>NZ_JAKTID010000058.1:0-8269 GCF_027854795.1 Acinetobacter sp. AOR34_HL
TTGACGGATCGGTGGTGTTTGCCTGACCAAAAATAGCTAACTAAGTCCATATGTTGACTATATGGTTTATCTAAAACAGTATCATCAATACTGACTATAAGTTTGTTATTATCAATATGTTGAATTGATTCTTGATATAGGTCGTGAGGTGTGTAATCTTCACGCTCTAGAAAGCGATTTACACTATCATGCGAGATATTATAAGTCTCGGCAAGTTGTGTGCAGCTAATAGAGTTCGGTTCTGTCATGAGAAAGCCCATATAAATGGGTAGAGTACAAGTTGCTGTAGAAGCATGTTTAATTCGTCTGATCACAGATACTTTATAAAGTATTTTAGTACTTTTTTGAATCCGTCAATGCGTAAGTCCTAGTATAAATTTCTTTACTAGAAGAATTTTAAGCCCATATTCATCATTAAGTCATGAGGGTTATAATATTATTATCATTAGACTTCTTGCGTTAGTCAAAATTTAAACAGCCCAAAGCTACATTTTATAAGGTTTTAGCCAATTCAAAAATTAGGTAAAACGATACTTTCGCAAGAGGTCTATTAAATAAATAGCTATAGAATAACTATATTCCTAAAACCACCTGATACGGTTTAAATCCTTCGATTACTGCATCCGAAACCAATTGAATAAAAGCTTCAGTCTTTTCATATGCCATCCATTGATCAAGAGCCTCATAGTAAGCCAAACGATTTTCTACTGTAATCACACAAGGCGGATAGCCTGCTTTTAATAGTTCAAGATTCATCAAAAGACGTGACGTGCGACCATTGCCATCAATGAATGGATGAATGCCAACAAAATCAGCATGTACTTTGGCTGCACGTTCAATTGGATGTAGCTTATGTGCTTCACTATTATACCAGTCTACTAATTGAGCCATCTTGTCATTTAATAACGTGTAATCAGGCGGTGTAGATGTGGCACCAGAGATCAATACGTTTTGCTGGCGATAGCGGCCAGCATTATCATCATCAATATTCTTTAAGATAAGCTGATGGATATTACGAATTTGCCATTCAGAAAAAGGCTCCTCTTTCCGAATGATATCTTCAACATAGTAAATTGCATTTCTATGGTTGATCGCTTCGAAGTGTTCTCTTAATGCCTTTCCACCAACAGTAATACCTTCGAGTACTAGTTTTGTTTCTAGCAGGGTGAGGGTATTACCTTCAATTGCATTGGAATGATAGGTCCAGCGGACAATAAGATCTTCTTGTAAATTTTTGACAATTGACGGAGAGAGAGGGCGATGTTGATCTAATTTTTTCTTTAAATCATCAATAGTTTCAAACATAACCTTATCCCTGAATTTGTCTTAGTCGATCATACATGAAAAAAGAAATATCAGAAATGTAGTGATATATCATTACATATTGTATTGACTGTAAAAGTAGTAGGTTAGCCTTTCGTTGTCCGGTAGATTTTAGGTATAGGCTTATTCATTTGGGAATTATATTGCTGAATAAGCTTTCAAGAATAGGTTTGTGCAACAAAACCATGTATTACTTAAGTTTTTAATAATGTATAAGATTTTAATAGATTCTAAAATTGGTCACACCAAAAAATAAATTAAAGCTTGTCTATTGCGTTTTTCGGCTAATATTTCTAATATAAAATGTACATTTTATCTCTTAATTACTAAATTGGTCATACCAGTTTAGTATATAAGTGTAATAAACTATTCAATCTAGTAGTTAAGCATTTCAAGGAGTAGACAATGCTTCAACAGTGGCAACAAATTTATGATCCCATGGGCAATATTTGGATTTCGAGTGTAATAGCGCTAGTTCCTATTGTTTTCTTTTTTTTGGCATTGGCTATTTTTCGTATGAAGGGGAGTGTAGCCGCGACAATTACCGTTTTTTTAGCCTTTCTGGTCTCATTATTTTTATACAAAATGCCAATCGGAATGGCATTGGCATCAATGGTCTATGGATTCTTCTACGGACTGTGGCCAATTGCATGGATTATTATCGGTGCAGTTTTTATATATAAGATTTCAGTAAAAACAGGACAGTTCGATATTATTCGCTCCTCTATTCTGTCAATTACAGAAGATCAGCGTCTGCAAATGCTATTAGTTGGGTTTGCTTTTGGTACGTTTTTAGAAGGTGCGGCAGGTTTTGGTGCGCCAGTCGCAATTACTGCGGCACTGTTGGTGGGACTCGGTTTTAAGCCTTTATATGCGGCTGGGCTATGCCTGATAGTTAACACTGCACCTGTTGCTTTTGGTGCAATGGGAATTCCGATCATTGTCGCTGGGCAGGTTTCAGGTGTTGACACTATGGAAATCAGTCAAATGGTGGGTCGTCAGTTACCCTTTATGGTGCCAATTGTATTGATCTGGATCATGGCAATTATGGATGGCTGGCGTGGGGTTAAAGAAACTTGGCCTGCTATTTTAGTCGCCAGCTTATCTTTTTCTTTAGCGCAATATTTAACATCAAATTTTGTTGGTCCTGAATTACCCGATATTACTGCTGCAATTGCAGCATTGGTCAGTTTGACAATCTTACTTAAGTACTGGAAGCCAAAACATATTTTTCGTTTTCAGGATAAAGATTTACAAGTAGATGAAACTATTATTGAGCAAGTTCGTAAGCAATACAGTGTGGGGCAGATAGCTAAAGCTTGGTCTCCATTTTTGATACTTACAGCAATGGTGACGGTCTGGAGCATCAAACCTTTTAAAGATTTATTTGTTAAGGACGGTGCACTAAGTGATTTAGTAGTTTCAATTAAAGTGCCGTATTTGCATCAATTGATTCAAAAGCTACCGCCTGTCGTGCCTGAAATTAAAGATTATGATGCGATTTATAAGTTTGATTGGTTATCGGCAACGGGTACGGCGATTATGTTGGCGGCATTGATCACGATCATTTATTTAAAAATGAAACCTAAAGAGGCAGTTTCGACATTCTTTGAAACCGTGAATGAACTAAAAACACCAATTTATTCGATTGGTATGGTGCTCGCTTTTGCCTTCATTGCAAACTATTCAGGTCTGTCAGCAACGCTTGCTTTAGCACTGGCACATACGGGTCAGGCTTTTACCTTCTTCTCACCATTCTTGGGTTGGGTTGGGGTGTTTCTTACAGGTTCAGATACTTCAGCTAACGCATTGTTTTCAGCGTTACAAGCCACTACAGCACAGCAAATCGGTGTGCCTGAAGTCTTGTTAGTTGCTGCCAATACCAGTGGTGGGGTAACAGGTAAGATGATTTCCCCTCAATCAATTGCGATTGCTTGTGCGGCAGTGGGTTTAGTTGGTAAAGAATCTGATTTATTTAGATTTACAGTAAAACACAGCATTATCTTTACGGTGATGATTGGTATTATTGTGGCCTTACAAGCTTATGTTTTCCCGTGGATGATTCCATAAACGGGTCAAGGAAAAAAATGAAAGTCTCCGACAAAGTGGTACAGCGTTTACGTCTATTGATTGAAAAAAATAATGTGCAAGTCGGAGAGCGATTGCCTGCTGAACGGCAACTCTGTGAACAGTTGGGTGTGTCTCGTAGCTCTTTACGTGAGGCGATTCAACAGCTGATTACCGCAGGGATTATTCAGAGCAAAGCGGGTGCAGGCACCTATTTAAAGCAGTTGCCTGCACATTGGTCACAGCATCAAATCGTTGAGCCATTATTCGGTTTGATAGATCAAGATCCTGAATATCGTTTTGATGTACAAGAAGCTCGTATGGTGCTTGAAGGTGGTACAGCATGGTATGCCGCACAACGTGCCACACCCAGTGATTTGATCAATATTCGTCAGTGTTTTGAGCAGATTAGCCATTTTCAGGCTTTAGGTGATGATGCCCACGCAGCAATAGCAGATGCGAAGTTTCATCTAGCGATTGCAGAAGCATCCCACAATTTAGTACTGATCCAAATGATGCGTAGTTTGTTTGATTTATTGCAAGACAACGTGATGTTAGGGCGACGTAAAGTCTACACTACACCACAACATTTTGAACAATTGCATGACCAGCACTTTGAGGTGATGGACGCAATTGAACGTCAAGACTCAGAGACTGCACGTAAAGCAGCTTGTGGGCATATTGAATTTGTTGTTCAACGCGTACGTATGATCGATGAAGAAGAAGCTCGTCGTCAACGTTCGAGTCGATTAAATAGGACATAAGTTATGATTATTTCTTCTGCAAATGACTATCGTGAAGCTGCGAAACGTCGTTTACCGCCATTTTTATTTGAATACATCGATGGTGGCGCCTATGCGGAATATACCTTAAAGCGTAATGTAGAAGATTTATCAAAAATCGCTTTACGTCAACGTGTGTTAAATGACATGTCTGAGCTGAGCTTAGAAACGCAATTGTTTGGTGAAAATTTGGCGTTGCCAGTGGCATTGTCACCTGTAGGTCTAACGGGTATGTATGCGCGTCGTGGTGAAGTTCAAGCCGCAGTTGCCGCAGATAAAAAGGGCATTCCATTTACCTTATCAACAGTTTCAGTTTGTCCGATTGAAGAAGTGGCACCTGCGATTCAACGTCCAATGTGGTTTCAACTGTATGTACTACGTGACCGTGGATTTATGAAAAATGCCTTGGAACGTGCTAAAGCCGCAGGCTGTTCTACCTTAGTATTCACAGTCGATATGCCTGTTCCAGGTGCGCGTTACCGTGATGCACATTCAGGAATGAGTGGTAAAAATGCTGCAATGCGTCGTTATATGCAATCGTGTATGCACCCACACTGGGCTTGGAATGTCGGTTTATTGGGTCGTCCGCATGATTTAGGTAACATTTCGAAATATTTAGGTAAGCCGACAGGTCTGGAAGATTATATCGGTTGGCTGGGCAATAACTTTGACCCTTCAATTTCTTGGAAAGATCTTGAGTGGATTCGTGATTATTGGGAGGGTCCCATGGTTATTAAGGGGATTTTAGATCCTGAAGATGCCAAGGATGCAGTACGTTTTGGCGCAGATGGAATTGTGGTCTCCAATCACGGTGGTCGCCAGCTTGATGGTGTTTTGTCTTCTGCTCGTGCGCTTCCTTCAATTGCAAGTGCGGTCAAAGGTGACATCAAAATTTTAGCAGATTCAGGGATTCGTAACGGTCTTGATGTAGTACGTATGTTGGCTATGGGTGCAGATATTTGCATGCTTGGTCGTGCATTTGTATACGCACTTGGTGCTGCCGGCGGTGCTGGGGTAAGTAATTTACTAGATTTGATTGAGAAAGAAATGCGTGTAGCAATGACATTGACTGGTGCAAGAACCATTGCAGATATTACATCGGATTGCTTGGTCAAGTTAGAGAAAGAGTAAGCGATTTAATTACTCACATTAGTAAATTTCTGCCAACTTTCCTTTGAAAAAAGAGATTCTTATCCGAATAATTTAGGTAAACAAAGCTTTCTTTTGAAAAAGGGGCTTCGATAGTTTAGAAAGAATCTCTTCTAATCTTCACTTGTGCTGAATTTTAAAGCCGTGTTTTAAAAGATACCTAGGAGAGAGAATTATATTATTTGGGCATTTATACAATAGAAGACTTAAAAATGATAAACACTCAATCCTCTTCTCGACAGACTATTCAAAAACTAATAGATATTGTTGGTAAAAACAATGTGCTGACTGATGAGAAAGATACTCGTTTGTATCGCCAAGGCCGCCGTTACGGTACAGGAAACGTCTTAGCTGTCGTTGTTCCTGGGACATTGGTCGAACAATGGAAAGTGCTTGAAATAGCGGTAGATGCTGGTTGTATCGTAATCATGCAAGCCGCTAATACAGGACTCACAGGTGGCTCAACTCCATTTGGCGATGATTATGATCGTCCAGTATTATTAATGAGTACCCGTCGTCTAAGGGGCATTCAAGTAATCAATGAAGGTAAGCAAGTCATTTGTTTACCAGGTGCGACTTTGGATCGTTTAGAAAAAGAATTAGCAGTTTTTAATCGTGAACCTCATTCAGTCATTGGTTCATCTTGTATCGGTGCTTCAGTTTTAGGCGGCGTATGTAATAATTCTGGTGGAGCATTGGTGCGTCGTGGGCCTGCGTACACAGAACTTGCATTATATGCGAGAGTGAATGATCAAGGCTCGCTTGAATTAGTCAATCATTTAGGTGTGAATTTGGGTCATTCTTCTGAGGAAATCTTATCGAATTTGGAACAACAAAAATATCAAATTGCCGACATCGAAAACGAGAGTCAGTGCTGTGCATCAGACCATCGTTATATTAAAGATGTGGCGAAAGTTGATGAAAACACGCCGGCACGTTTTAATGCTGATCCATCCCGTTTATTCGAAGCATCGGGCTCAGCGGGTAAAGTCTGTGTGTTTGCAGTGCGTTTAGATACGTTTGAGAGAATTTCAAGCCAAGTGTTTTATGTGGGGAGTAATCACCAAGAAGATTTAACCAAAATCCGTCGTTTTTTACTGAAAGATTTGCCGCGTATTCCTATTGCTGGTGAGTATATTCATCGTGTTGCTTATGACATTGGTGCTGAATATGGTAAGGATACTTTTATGTTTATCGAGAAGTTCGGTACAGCCAAAGTGCCTGCTGCGTTTGCGATGAAAGATAAAATAGATGGTTATCTTGAAAAAATGAAAATGCGAGGTCTTTCTGATAAATTTCTGCAATTGCTGACAAAATTTCTACCGTCACACTTGCCGAAGCGTATGAATGCATTTCGAAATTTATATGAGCATCATTTGGTACTACGTATTGAAGATCAAGATGTTGCTGCGGTAGAGGCATTTTTAGAAAGCTACTTTGATCATCACGAAACTGGTGATTATTTCCTTTGTGATGAAGATGAAGGGCGAAAAGCATTTTTACATCGTTTTGCGGTCGCAGGTGCTGCAATTCGTTATCGAGATACGCACCGATCAGAAGTTGAAGATATTGTTGCATTGGATATCGCACTTCGCCGTAATGATCGTGAATGGGTAGAAACTTTACCTAAAGAAATGGATGAGCAGATTTTACATAAATTGTATTATGGACATTTTTTATGTCATGTATTCCACCAAGATTACATTGTTAAAAAAGATGTTGATCCTTTAGCTATGGAACATGCAATGTGGCGTTTGTTAGATAGCCGTGGCGCTGAGTATCCAGCAGAGCATAATGTTGGACATTTATATGTGGCTAAACCTGCGCTGAAAAATCATTATGAAAAACTTGATCCAACCAACAGTTTTAATGTCGGTATTGGACAGACATCTAAGCTTAAAAATTGGAAGTAACAGAAAATATTTTTAATGCATCGTATATTGGTAATAAACAGCCTAAAATAACGATATCTAGGATCTATAACCCTAAACCCATTTAAGCCAATGATTTCTTAATCTGAATGGTTGGCTTATTGTGAGAGCATATAGAGATGCACAGATACCGCTTAAAAAGCCCTTCATACTACGGACTCTACTCGTCATTAAATTGTATTACCCTTTTAATAAACTGAATGATATTGATCTAATTTATTTTTTAAATCATCAATGATTTCAAACATTGCCTTGTCCCTGTATATGTCTAGGATCACCGACAAACCCGGTACGGTTCATCCATCGCATCTCTTGAGAAAAAACGAAGAACATACAGTGCTGAATTTAAACAGCAGATCGTTCAGGCTTGTAATGCACCGGACCTTTCAATTGCTTCGGTTGTCAACGGCATTCTAAAATTGCCCCCTTTGACCTCGTATTAAGTTTCAACCTGTGGCTGAATCCCTATTCTTTTTTTACCCTTCAAGCGATAACTCTCACCCGATATTTGTACCACATGACAGTGATGCAATAACCGATCTAACATCACAGCGGTCAACGTGACATCATCCGCAAAGGATTTGGACCATTGGCTAAATGGTAAGTTACTCGTCAATATAGTACTATAGCCAAGTTCTAAATGGGATATTCAAAAGATTTTAAAGACAAAGTCATTGAGATTTTGACTAGAAATAAAATGTCTGTGTGAAAAACAGCAAAGCATTTCAATGTTTCTACACGTACGATCCAACTGTGGCAAAAGTCCACAGAGCGAAAACCTCTTCTTAGACCCTATTATTTTTAGGGGGGGATTACCCAATGTACTATGATAAGATTAACCCGTTAGGTCAGGTGGCTTAACTTAAATAAAAAAAGTCTCAGACAAACCCGGTACGGTTCACTCAAAAAATAGGAGCTTAGAGCCACTGCTGTCCCACAAATATCACAAGAAGAACCTCAATTGAGGTTCTTCTTGTTTTCGCCATTTTTTATCAGGCACAAAGAGTGACCTTAAAA
>NZ_JAKTID010000059.1:0-72877 GCF_027854795.1 Acinetobacter sp. AOR34_HL
TTGACGGATCGGTGGTGTTTGCCTGACCAAAAATAGCTAACTAAGTCCATATGTTGACTATATGGTTTATCTAAAACAGTATCATCAATACTGACTATAAGTTTGTTATTATCAATATGTTGAATTGATTCTTGATATAGGTCGTGAGGTGTGTAATCTTCACGCTCTAGAAAGCGATTTACACTATCATGCGAGATATTATAAGTCTCGGCAAGTTGTGTGCAGCTAATAGAGTTCGGTTCTGTCATGAGAAAGCCCATATAAATGGGTAGAGTACAAGTTGCTGTAGAAGCATGTTTAATTCGTCTGATCACAGATACTTTATAAAGTATTTTAGTACTTTTTTGAATCCGTCAATGCGTAAGTCCTACATTATTTTAAATAGCATAAAATTTATACACTCAAATAAATTATTTTCATATTTATAGTTTATTTTTTTGTAAGATATTTTTACATCTATTCATATGAAAAGTTGAACATATAAAAAAGCCACCGAAAAAGGTGGCTTTTAATCATGTGATATGATTAACCAAGTTTCTTAGTTACATAATCAATTGCAGATTGAACTGTAGTGATTTCATTTGAATCTTCATCTGGAATCGTGATGTCAAAATCATTTTCAAAAGACATTACAAGTTCAACCAAATCTAAAGAGTCAGCACCTAAGTCATCCATGAAAGATGCTTCGTTTTTAATCTCTTCAGCACGCATACCTAATTGTTCAGCTACTGCTTGTTTGATGCGTTGTTCGATATCGCTCACAGGAATTCTCCTCATTGCTTGTGGCGTTTTAATTTGCCACTAGTTTAATTGAATATAAAATTTTTTAAAAGTTTATACATCGCCAGTTAGGCCATGTATAAACCACCATTTACGTGTAAAACTGTACCAGTAATGTAACTAGCTTTATCGCTTGCAAGGAAACTCACTGCATGCGCAATATCTTGAGGCTCACCTAGACGATTTAAAGCTACTTGATCAGTCATTTTTTTACGAACATCTTCGCTTAACTGATCAGTCATTTCAGTCGCGATGAATCCAGGTGCAACACTATTTACAGTAATCTGACGGCTGCCCATCTCTTTAGCTAAACTACGACTGAATGCTTCAATCCCTGCTTTTGCTGCTGAGTAGTTGGCTTGGCCTGGATTTGCAAAATGTGCAACCACTGAACTAATGTTAATAATTCGACCAAAACGTGCTTTAGTCATACCTTTCAAAACACGCTTCGAGAGACGGTAAACAGCTTTGAGATGAATATTGAGAATATCGTCCCAATCATCTTCAGACATACGAAGTAACAAATTATCTTTCGTAATCCCAGCATTGTTCACTAGAACTAAGACAGAACCGTATTTTTGCTCGATATCTGTTACCAGTGCATCAATCGCTTCACCATTTCGAACGTCAAGTACAGCACCCGCACCGTTCTCAGCAAAGCTTTCTGTCAGTTTTTGCGCGCCTGATTCAGAAGTCGCGGTGCCAACTACAAAAAAACCGTCTTGAATGAGCTGCTGTGCAATTGCTGCGCCAATGCCTCGGCTAGCTCCTGTCACTAACGCAACTTTTCGTTGTTGTGTCATGCAATTTTTCCTTCTGCCACTAATACTGCGTTTAGGGCATCTTCCATACGTGCTTTGCTATCAATCGCAAATGCTTTTTCTATGTTCGGTAATCGCTTCGCAAGATTACTCAGTACAGTCCCAGGTCCACATTCGACCACATACTGAATACCTTGATCTTGCAGATATTTCATGGTACGAGTCCATTGCACTGACTCATACAACTGAGCCGTTAATGCCTGACGCAATTGAGCAACATCTGTCGCAATTTCCGCGTTGACATTTTGTATTACAGGAAGGCGTGGTAGCTCAATGGCAGTTTGTTCCAAAGCTTCAGCAAACTGTTCTGCTGCTGGCTTCATTAATGAGCAATGTGAAGGCACAGATACTGGTAGCGCAATGGCTTTGCCTGATTGCTCCTTTGCAGCAGCGATAACCTGTTGGACTAAAGTCGCAGTTCCTGCAATCACAACTTGACCTTGCGCATTGTAATTGGCAGCTTCAACCGAACCCTCGCCATTTGCTGTCGCAGCTTGGCAAAGCTCAACCACTTTCTGATCATCAAGACCTAGAATTGCAGCCATAGCACCTGCTCCTTGAGGAACTGCATTTTGCATGAGTTTCCCACGCAAATTCACTAGTTTTACAGCATCTCCCAATGTCATCGCTTCCGCAGCAACTAAAGCACTGTATTCACCTAGAGAGTGTCCTGCCAAGTATTTTGGTACTACACCACCTAACTCCAACCATACGCGCCATAACGCGATACTAGCGGTTAATAAAACAGGTTGTGTATTTTCAGTTTGATCTAAACCTTCTCCGCTTTGCGCGATATGCCATAAATCAAAACCTAATGCATTTGATGCTTCATCAAAGGTTTCTTTGATCACACCAAACTGCTCAGCAAGTTCAGCCAGCATACCTACTTTTTGCGAGCCTTGACCTGGGAATACAAATGCGGTTTTTGTTGCTTGAGCTGCCTGCTCAAGTCGTTTAGTCGACATATAAAAATCCTTAAAATGGTCTATTGCCAGTTTCATCATTTCTCATGATTCTACATGAGAATAGCAGCAGACTTTTTCTCGATGCGGAAATTTAACATTGATTAAATCGTTTTATAATTGCGAAAAACAACAAAAAAGGGAGCTTTCGCTCCCATTTTTTCTATACTTTAAGCTAACGCTTAATGCATATGATTCAATTATTCAGCATCAGCTGCTTTAGCGAATAATTGACGACCACGGTAAATACCGTCTTTAGTCACGTGGTGACGACGATGAGTTTCACCAGTAGTTTGGTCTACAGATAATGCATTCTCGGTTAAAGCGTCATGTGAACGGCGCATGTCACGGCGAGAGCGACTTTTACGGTTTTGCTGAACGGCCATGATGGCTCCTTACAAAGATCGAAAAATGGATCAGAACAAATTCAGTTGTCTTAACTCAACATGATAACACAAATTGTGTTATGAGTTAAGTTTGCCTTTCAAACTTGCCAAAACATCAAACGGATTATCCCGCTTTTCTTCGACAACGTCCTGAAGGGCAGGTTGATGTTTATGCTCACAAACACCATGTTTGGGAGACAAAGGCATCAACAATAACAATTCATCTTCTAGCAATGCGAATAAATCAATCGAAGCAGGTGTATCAATACTCCCTTTTTTCGACGATTCACTTTCACCTAAAACGATGAAATCAGCATCCTCATCCAATCGCTCTATCAGTAACTCATCATCAATTAAAGCTAAATGAAATTCTGAGACTAATTCAATTTCAACAGATCCCAAACAACGTTGGCATTCCATTGGAACTTTAGTATCAATATGTCCATCTAACCATACAATACGATGATAGGCATCCATTGATAGCTTACAGTCTATGTTGATCAATTGATCACCAATTGAACCAACAGCTTCTCGAGCAATACGAGCAAAGCGAGACAATGGCAGTATTCCTGACCATGTATAGCCCTGTTCAGCCCATTTAAATGGCTCGATTTGGCTTGGAAAAGTATTTGCTGACATAATTAAGGCGGCAATTCTACAAATTCATCGGTACTCTGTCAAAGATTAAGATACAATTTTGCACTTCTTTAGACAGAACTCGTGGTAACACAGCAATGTATCTGTTGCAGCCGCAACTTGAAGTAACAACTTCATCACTTGTTAGCCCCCATTCAATCACTGCTCCTATGTTAACACCAGATCAAGTGCAACGCTCATCTTGGCAAACGTTAACAACAGAACCAGAACAGGTTGATTGGCTTATTTTACACTTTAATCACTGGTTTTCCCACCATAATGTCACGCTTGTTAAAGGTGATTTTGAACCAGAATATTTCCCAGCGACAGATCAGCTACCTGCACGAATCCAATTTGCTCATGGTTTTTTTAATAGTGCCTTACATGAAATTAGTCATTGGACGATTTCAGGGGAACAACGTAGAAAGTTACCTGATCTAGGTTATTGGTATGCACCTGATGGTCGAACTGCGGAACAGCAAGCGCTTTTTGAACAAGTAGAAATCAAACCCCAAGCGATTGAATGGTTATTTGCAACTGCATTTGGTCGAAAGTTTCGTGTCTCTTTAGATAACTTAACTGGCGAAGGTGGTGATGGTGCTTTGTTTAAAGACAATGTTTTTAATCAAGTAAAACGCTTTTTTTCAGGTGAGTCTAAATTACCTCGTGATGCTGCACACTTCATTTATTATATCTGCTTGTGTACGCGTAATGGACGAGCATTACAACTTGATGAATTTAAACGTGAATCGCTTGATTGATTGACAAAATTCTCACATCTGAGACTTGCATCCGCCCCTTAACACGTTTCATACTTAATTCAGCCATAAAGATCAGGGAGTTATAATAATGTTGCACTTACATATTCATCCTGAAAATCCACAGGCACGCTTAATCACTCAAGCTGTAGATCGCATACGGGCAGGTGATGTGGTTGTTTATCCAACTGATGCTGCTTATGCAATTGGTTGCCAAATTGGAAATAAAAATGCCATGGAGCGAATTGCACAGATTCGCGGTCTAGGTCCAAAACATCAATATGCGATTATGTGTTGTGATCTATCAGATATTGCAACCTATGCAAAAGTTGATAATGCAATGTATCGACTGCTTAAAAATAATACGCCTGCTGTAACCACCTTTATTTTGCCTGCAACCAGCGAAGTTCCAAAACGTTTGATGCATCCTAAGAAAAAAACCATTGGTTTGCGTATTCCTAGCAATCCTATCGCACAAGCGTTGCTAAAAGAGCTCGGCGAACCACTACTCACAAGCACCCTGATTCTTCCTGATCAAACAGAACCACTAGATGATCCTTATGATATTGAAAATCAACTCGGTAAACGCATAGATGTATTTATTGATGGTGGTTTCGGTACTTTATCTACCACTAGTATCGTGGATTTATCTGGAGAAAACCCAGAGATCGTACGTCGTGGGGTTGGAAATGTAAGTGCGTTTGAATAATAAAGATATAGCAAATGCATCTATTTCAAATGTTAGTGAACATTTATGATTATGCTGATGACCAGACAATCTATGTCATTGAACCTTGGCTTTTAGAACCTATCTATCACCCTTGAACTCAAAGAACCCAAAGAAGGGCTTATACAAATTAAACATGACAATAAGGTTTTGAATATTTTTTAGAAGTTAAGATTGTAAAAGACATATTTGAAGATTTAGAGAATCTAAACTTGTGTATTCGATCTCAATGTCAATCAATTATCGAATACGCAATTTTTGATGCTTAATGTCTAAATTGAATCATATAAAATCTGATAACCGCTTTTTCTGAATACCTTTTGCATCAAAATTTTCTGGACTTAACCATTGTTGATAAGCTGGCTCTAAATCTGACCACTCTTCATCAATAATTGAAAACCACGCCGTATTGCGATTTCTTCCTTTCACAATTCGATCTTGTCTAAATAAACCTTCATATTGAAACCCGAAACGCAATGCAGCTGCTTTAGAAGGTTGATTACAATCATCACATTTCCACTCAATGCGTCGAAATCTTTGCTTAAAACATTGTTGTAATAATAGAAAAATAGCTTCTGTAGCAGCCCTCGACTTTTTCATTTTATGAGAGAAATAAACATTGCCGATTTCTATCGCACCGTTGTCGAGTCTAGGATTAAGCAGAGCAATCCATCCACAAATTTCACCCTCAATTTCAATTAGAAAATGTGTTGAGCCTTTAAAATTAAATGAATTTTTTAGTGATTCCGTAAGTACAGTTAAATTCAATGGTGCGGCATACGGCAAATAGGTCCAACAACTTTCATCTGGTTCTGTTGCGACACAATTCCAAATTTGGGAAAAAGCTCGATTTGAAACTTCAGAATTGATATCAATTAAATTGACATAATTCCCCTCAATATTTCCACGCACTAGTTCACAAGGCTTAAAGTGCTCAACTGAAAAACTGGTGAGCTGTCCAAATTTGTTTTCTTGTGTTTCTTGATATCTGTACATAAAAAAATGCCAATTTTTTATAATGCGAAGACAATTTAACCATAAAATTCATCTATGGACTGCATACGATGCCATAAGCATAGAAAATACCCTGAGAAACTTAAGGTTTTTGTAAGTGAGCAATTTATTAAATTAGGTAATTCGATTAGAATAGCTGAACTTGTTGTGACATGTGAATTTGCATGTGTCCGCACTTTCTCTTTCATGCTTTTGAAAATTCGCGTGGCTTATAACGGTAATGAATCAAATCCTTTCTTCTACATTGGAGACTTCTCCTTCCATTCGTGTGCTTGACGAATGGCAAGAAGCTATACCTGAAGATTTGTATATTCCCCCTGCTGCATTTGAAATTTTACTTGAGCAATTTGAGGGTCCTCTAGATTTCCTCATCTATTTAATCCAGAAAAATGGATTTGATCTTTTACAATTGGATATTTCCCCAATCGCTACCCAATATCTGTCTTATATGGATAGCATGAAATCGCTCAATATCGAACTCACCGCAGACTATATGGTGATGGCTGCATTACTCGCCGATTTGAAATCTCGTTTGTTACTTCCAAAACCTGTTGCTGTAGATCAATTTGAAAAAGATCCAAAACAAGAACTTATTGATCGACTTGAAACGTATTTAAGAATCAAACAAGCGGCTGAAAAATTAGGGCAAATGCCAATTTTTGAGCGAGATACTTTTAGTACAAACGTAAGCATAGGTCATATTGCCCCGATTTATGAAGGTTATGATGTAGATGCATTACGTGATGCTTTGTTTTGCGTATTCAATCGTCCTGAACCCGTTAAACATGTTGTTGCACAAGAACCTATATTGTTAGAAGAGCGAATCGCCTTCATCGAAAGTCAACTTGCAACTGGTTTGAGCTTGAGTTTTATTGAGCTGTTAAATCCCAAACAAGGTCGTATGGGAATGGTTGTAACATTTATGGCTGTTCTAGAACTCACGAGACAACAAAAAATTCAAATTATTCATTCTGGTATCGAGGCTCCATTAACTATTCAAGGAGTATCAGCATGAGTTTAGAACAATTCGATTCGCATGAAGGCATGTCTCTTGAAGATATCCATCATGATGTTTTGTTGCAAATTGAGGCTATTTTATTTGCCAGTGACTCCCCAGTTTCACTAGCACGACTAAAAGAAGCATTTCAAAACCAATATAATAAGCAACAATTACGTACTTTTCTGCAACAGCTTGCAATGTTGCAGCATGGTCGATCTATTGAATTAATTGAAACGGCACAGGGCTTTCGTTTTCAAGTCCGTGCAAAATATCGAAATATTATCGCGCAAGTTTGGCCTGAGCGTCCGACGAAACTTTCTCCTTCTTTACTCGAAACGGTTGCAGTGATTGCTTATCATCAACCTGTAACACGTGCTGATATTGAACAAATTCGTGGTGTTTCAAACAATAACCAAAACTTGAGAACGCTTTTTGACTGGAACTGGATTAAAGAATCTGGTTTTAGAGATTTACCTGGAAGACCCGCGTTGTTAGTTACAACGCCTCAATTTTTAAATGCTTTTGGTCTAGCTTCGCTAGGTCAATTGCCTCCCCTACAGAACGCCAAGGAAGCATTCATGGCTCTCGATGCACATGCGCCGAAGTCTTGAGAAGGTGAACTGTTGATCATTATGTCTAAGGTTGTGCTGTCATGAGTGAAAAATTACAAAAGGTACTGGCGAGAGTGGGGTTAGGCTCACGTCGTTATATGGAAGAAGTTATTGCTGCTGGTCGTGTCAGCATCAATGGTAAAATCGCCCAAGTGGGTGAACGTATTGAACCGACTGATGAACTCCGTATCGATGGTCGTAAAGTACAATTCCAGATTGAAGACGAAATACGTCGTCGTGTATTGATCTACTACAAGCCTGAAGGTGAGATTTGCTCACGCAATGATCCTGAGAAACGCCCTACTGTATTTGATCACTTACCCCAAATCGCCAATGATCGTTGGGTAATGGTGGGTCGTCTTGATATCAACAGTACTGGTTTATTGATTTTTACAAATGATGGCGAGCTTGCTAACCGCTTAATGCACCCTTCAAATGAAGTAGAACGTGAATATGCTGTTCGTGTTATGGGTGAAGTCACTCCGCAAATCCGTAACAATATGCTCAAGGGCGTTGAACTTGAAGATGGTCCTGCTAAGTTTGAATCTTTCTCTGAAATTGGTGGCGATGGGATTAACCGTTGGTATCAAGTCGTTGTGAAAGAAGGTCGTAATCGTGAAGTACGTCGTATCTTTGAATCACAAGGTTTAAAAGTAAGTCGTCTACTCCGTACTCGTTACGGTACAGTTATTTTGCCACGTGAATTACGCACAGGTCGCTGGATGGAACTCGATAAAGCTGATATCGATAACTTAGCGAAATCAGTTGAATTAAAACCTCGTCAAGGTACAGGCTTATTCGGTATGGCAAAACGTCGTACTGAACGTATGAGTGAAAAACCAATGGCGGCGCGTCGTGGAGGTTATTTACGTCAACAACGTCGTGATGATGAACAACCAGAACAACAACGCCCAAATACCAATAATAACGGCAACAGTGGACGTAAAACCATTGGCCTGAATAAAGGTTTTAAAAAGTTCTAATTGCTCAGCAATGGAAATAAAAAACGCTCAAATTTGAGCGTTTTTTATTGGACTTAGATATGAAAATCAAAAACTAGCTAGGCAATACCTTGTGGAATTGCTTTTAATAATTTTTGGGTATATTCATGTTGAGGATTCAAATAGAGCTCATCTGAATTTGCAATTTCAACCACTTCCCCATGATTCATGACCATTACTTGATCTGAAATATATTTCACCACAGATAAATCATGAGAAATAAAAATATAACTCAAACCAAACTCATCCTGTAAATCCTGAAGCAAGTTTAATACCTGAGCCTGTACAGACACATCAAGCGCTGAAACTGACTCATCACAGATCAAAATCTCAGGTTTTAAAGTTAAGCAACGTGCAATCGCAATCCGTTGACGCTGCCCCCCTGAAAACTCATGTGGATAACGATCATATGCTTCAACAGGTAGGCTAACACGCTCCAAAAGCTCTAGTGCAATTTTTTTACGCTCTTGATCATTTTGACCGATTGCATGAATACGCATCGGTTCAAGTAAAATCTGCCCAATGGTAAACCGAGGATTTAATGATGCGTAAGGATTTTGGAAAATGATCTGAATTTTACGTTGATAGAGGGCAAATTCCTTCTCTGACATCGCAAGAATATCTTTACCATCTATAAAGGCCTGACCACCAGTTGCTTCATGCAATCGCATAAGTAACAAACCAATTGTCGTTTTCCCAGATCCAGACTCACCCACCAAACCCAATGTTTTGCCCTTAGCCAGTTTAAAAGAAACGTCTTTCACCGCCTGAAACTCATCACGTCCCCATAATCCTTTACGACTATAAAATGATTTTTTGAGATTTTGTACATCCAAGATAATCGGCTCATCACCTGTTAAGCCACGACTACGTTCTTGCAGATGAGACGTTGACAGATTAATGGCTTCGATAAGCTGACCATTTTCTTGTTTCATAAAGTCACTGGTCACAGGTAAACGATATGGACGTGAAGATAGTTGTGGACGACAATGCAACAATGCTCGCGTATAGACATCATTCGGTTGTTCTAAAACTTGTTGAGCATCTCCACTTTCACGAATTTCACCATGACGCATTACAATCACTTCATCGGCAATTTCACCGACCAATGCCAAATCATGGGTAATAAACAACATTGACATTTCACGACGCTGACGCAAAGACTCCAACAAATCAATAATTTGTTTTTGAATAGTGACATCTAGTGCAGTAGTCGGCTCATCCGCAATCAGTAGTTTCGGTTCACAAGCGATCGCCATCGCAATCATCACACGTTGTTGTTGACCACCAGATAATTGACTTGGATAAGCATCGATCTTGGTATCGGGGGATGGAATACCGACTTCTTTCAATAATTCTAAAACACGTGCACGAGCTTGTTTACGCCCCATACCCAAGTGGATACGCAAAACCTCTGCAATTTGATCACCAACGGTAAATACAGGATTTAATGACGACATTGGTTCTTGGAAAATCATCGCAATATCTTTTCCACAAATATTACGTAGCTCTGCAACAGATAGATTAAGTAAGTCTTTATCTTCAAAACGGATTTGGCTCTGTTCTGAAATTTGACTTTGTCCTTTCGGTAACAATCCCATAACTGCCAATGAAGTGACTGATTTACCACTTCCCGACTCTCCAACTAAGGCAACTGTTTTATTCTTTGGGATATTAAACGAAATCCCTTTAACAGTTTTAATCCATTGCTTACTCTCGGATTTAAAACTCACCTCAAGATTTTCAACTTTTAATAACGGTGATTCATTTATTGTTGTCATCGCATCTCACTCCGCTATTTCAGTTTTGGATCTAGTGCATCACGTAATGCATCAGTAAACATAGAAAATGCTGTCACTAACACCGCCATCGCAATCGATGCGGCAGCCAATTGCCACCATTTACCTAAAATCAATTCGGTTTGCGCCTCATTCAACATACTGCCCCATGACACAACACCGACAGGAACGCCAAAGCCGAGGAAGCTTAAGATCACTTCTGACTTGATAAACGCTACCACTAGAATTGAAATCTGAACCAACGCGATATGACTCACGTTCGGGAAAATATGCACAAACATACGGCGGAAATGGCTGACCCCAATTGCTTTGGCAGCAAGTACATATTCACGAGATTTATGCTTCATATATTCAGCACGAATCAAACGGAACACTCCTGTCCAGCCTGTTAAACCTAGAATTAATACAATCGAAAGAATACCTTTCTGCTGCAAAACTGCTGCAACAGCCAAAACCAATAATAGATAAGGTATTGAAGTAAAGATGTTATAGAACCAATTGAGCACATCATCTACCCAACCACCAAAATATCCCGCGATTGCACCAAGAAATGTCCCAATTACAACAGCTAAAAGTGCTGATAGTAATCCTACAAGAATCGAAGTTTCTGCGCCTTTAATCGTTTTAAGGAGAACATCTTGCCCCCATTTATCTGCACCGAATGCCAAAGTTGATTTCAGCTCTTGCTTTTGATCAAGTAACTCGCCTCCAAGTTGCTGATTGATTGCTTGCATATCCGATGCCAATGGATCGGTTACACCGTAGTAATCAATGGCTCCATAGCCTGAGGTTTGTTGTGCTGTTTGAGTATTTAATTCCCGTAAAATATCTTTTAAAGGATCGACTGGATTTTCAGGTAGAACTTCCACTTGCTTGGCGACTGGACTCAGAGGCGAATCTTCAGTATCAGCGCCCATAAAGGTTGGCGGCGCGTAACTGACTGCGACCTCTTTGTTCCAATCCGAGGCGATTACGCCTGTAACAGATAATAGCAACACAATGAAATAGGCGAATACGATGAATAAGGATGCCATAGCAATACGATCTGCTTTTAATCGTTGTACTGCCAAACGCCATAATCCTGAAGATGCGGTGTTAGTCTGAACTTGCTCTTTTCGTTTTGATAATACACTCAGCATAGTTCACCTACTTCAACTCTACACGCGGATCGATTAATTTATAAATCAGATCAGCAATTAAGTTAAAAAACATGGTTGCAGCGGCGACGTATACCGTAATCGCTTTAATCACAGGAAAATCACTTCGCTCAACGGCAATAATGACTTCTCGACCGATCCCCGGAATACCAAAAAAGCGTTCGATCAAAAAGGCACCAATTAACAAAGCGGGTAAAGTTGCCATCACATCCGTCACAATCGGAATCGAAGCATTGCGTAAAACATGCACGCCATAGACACGTCGTTCACTCACCCCTTTAGCGCGTGCCGTGCGCACATAGTCCTGATTCACCTCATCCAAAATAAAGCTACGATACAGTCTTAACGTTGGGGCGATACTTACCACCAACATGATAAGAACAGGTAATAATGCATATTTGAATAGATTTTCACTGAAGCTATCGCTCCAGCCTTGAACTGGAAACCAACCAAGCTGATAAGCAAAGAAGTATTGAAAAATAATGATATAAACCAAAATACTAATCGACATTCCAATCGTGCAAAGCATCATTACCATACGATCAGTCAAACTTCCTCGCACTGAGGCAACAGCCAACGCCAAAATGATCGAAATAACGGTTTGTAAAATCGTCAATGGAATCAAAATCGTTAAAGATGGTCCTAAACGCGTACTTATAATTTGCGAGACCGATTCACCTGTACTCCAACTCACACCATAATCGAAGCTTAGAATCTGCTTGATAAAGATCCAAAGTTGAACGTAATAAGGCTGATCGACGCCTAACTGTTGTCGGATATTTTCTATTTGCTCAGGATTCGACATTTTTCCTGCCAAGATATATGCAGGATCTCCCCCCACCCAATTGAATAAGAAAAAAATCAGCAGCACGACCCCGAGCATCGTTGGGATCATCTGCCATATACGGCGTATGATATATGCCAGCATAAAGATGCTCCCTTATTTCACTCGTTGACCTGTAATTTCATCAAAAAATGCTTTGTTGTTCGGTTTACGTCCGAGGAAATCTTCGACTAACTTTTCTGCTGGTTTTTGGCTACCTTGAGATAAAATTGTTTGTCGATAATGCTGACCAACTTTTGGATTATTTAAGTTATCGCCAAATGCCGACAACATATCCAAAGCCATAACCTCAGACCACATATATCCGTAATAACCTACTTGATAACCATTCATGATGTGATTGAACTGTCCAGGGAACTCAGTTGTTGGTACGTACCCAAGTGCTGTAGCATTTTCCATTTTCTTCCACACATCCAATGGCTGTACCTTCAAAGCATCCGTTCCATGCAATGCCATATCATACTGGGCGTATAAAGTTTGACGTGCATAATGCAAACCACGACCGTAACTATGTACAGCAGCTAGCTTTTTAATTAATGCATCATCAACTCGTGGGCAGGCAGGTTGACAATAATCTGCAAGTTTAGAAAGTGTCTCTTTTCGTCTTGCCCATTCTTCATACATCTGAGAAGGTGCTTCTACAAAATCTCGCTCAACGGTAGTGCCCGTTTGTGATGAATATCGAGTGTTGGAAAGGATGCCATGTAAAGCATGTCCAAACTCATGTACAAAAGTTTCTAACTCATCACTGGTCAATCCTTGACGGTTAAAGTTAGTCACTAAAGCTGAAATAGGTTTACGATCAGTTAATGTACTTCGCCCATAAACACTCCACACAGCAGCATGACCATATTTCCCTTCACGTGGGAATTTGTCCATGTATAGTCCGCCCAGCAATTTTCCAGTTTTGGTATCCGTTACATCGTAATATTCAACTTCATCTTGCCAAGCAGGCACTTTTACAGGTTTAAACTCGATACCATATAAATTAGATGAAATCGCAAATAACCAATCTTGTGCTGCTTGAGTTGGAAAATATTCACGCAGTTTTTCTTGATCTACTTGATATTTAGCTTTGCGTAACTTTTCACTCCAGTATGCTTCACTCCAACGTTCGATTTTGGCTTGCTCAAGTGGAATATTTAATGTTTGAGCTTTAAATGCTTGTAAGGTTTGTACTTCTTTTTGTTCTAAAGGCGAAACTGTTGCATGAATATCTGCCAGAAAGGTATTCACTGCCTCAGGTGTTTTTGCCATGCGTTTTTGTAAAACCCATTCAGCATAACTTGATTTTCCAAACAGTTTTGCAAGTTCATATCTCAAATCGACAGCTTGTTTTAATAAATTCAGATTCTTTTCACCACCACGGCGTGTAAATGCGACTTGATAACGCTTTCGTGCCTCGTCATTTTCTGCAAGCTCCATAAATGGACGATATTCTGGATATTCAAATCCTAGTAAATAACTTCCTTTTTCATTTTTCTTTAAAGCATCAATATAGCTTTGTGGTAAACCTTTTAACTCAGCAGCAGTAAATTCTAGCTTCTGCTTATTATCACGAACGTTCCGACTATATTCCTGCTCTATTTTAGTGAGTTGATCCAATATTTCTTTTAAACGCTGCTGTTTATCAACAGGGAGTTGTATCCCTTTTTCTTCAAAATCTTTCAAGATATCAGCTTGAAACTTTTGATCGATAGGATCAGTAGATTTAATTTTTTTAAATTGTTGATAAAGCTTTGAGTTTTGCAAAATTTCAGTTTGAAACTGACTAATTTTAACCTCACAATCTTCTGCAGCTTTGCGAACTGCTTCATCAGGATCTACGTTGCTATATAAACCGATTGGACCGTAAAAATCCTCAAAAGAAGCAAGAATCGCATCCCATTTTGCCAATATTGGAGCGGCTGGCGTATCTTGAGCGAGTTGAAGAGCTTCTAAGGACGTAAGCTGCTTTTTAACATCGTTAATTTTGGCGTCACATAATGCTGGTATATCTTTTGACTGAAATAACGGTAAGGTTTGTCGAGTCAAGTTATCTGCCGATGAAAATTGATTAACTCCCATCGTGAGTAGGCAGAAGGTGGTGAGTTTTAAATTGTAATGTTTCATTGTTACTCCAGTTCTTTAAATTTTATTTCTTCATATCAATATCGATGTACATCCACTCCGCAGGAAGTATTGGATGCTTTTTAAAACCAATCACTCGAGGCTGCGCCAGAATATTTCGGTAACGAGCACCGATCACTTGTACAGGCATATAAACCTCTAAAATACGTGACATTTTTCTGTATATGGCATCGCGCTCTGGACCTGGCACCATGTTTTGAGTTTGTTCATAAAGACGATCAAATTCAGGAATTTTGATACAAGCATTGTTCGTTACATTGATATTTTTGCCATAAAACAACTGCATAAAATTATCGGCATCAGGATAATCTGCGATCCAAGCTGAAGCTTTGAACATGGTTTTACATTGCTTTTCCAACTTCAAGGCTTCTGAAAATGGGAGAGATTGTGTGGTCATCTGTATCTTGAGACCATCAAGGATTTTCTTCCAGAATTCAGCTTGTTGTTGACTACGTAAACTACTACCACTAACAGTCATCTCTATGACCAAAGGCTTACCATTTGGCAAGGTTCTCCAACCATTTGTACCAACTTTGTACTGATAACGATCTAATAATAGATTGGCTGCTTTGACTGAATAAGGAATACTTGATCTGTAATTTGGGTCATAACCAACAACACCTTCTGGGATTGGTGCTTGTAATTTTTTAGCATCACCTTTTTGCAAGATATTGATGTAGTTATCTGCAGAAAATGCCATCGCAATCGCACGGCGTAAGGCTATTTTTTCTTTGCTTAATCCCCCAACAACAGGGTTTTGCATGTTCCAATAATGATAGTCAAGTGATGGATCAACTATGCGAGATAATTGCACACCTCTTTTCACCAATTCAGGTTTTAACTTTCCATTTTGTAAAGCTTGTACAGTCAATTCACCATCAAGTTGAAATAAGTCAACCTCATCTTTACTGAATGACAACCAGCGGGATTGCCCTTCTTCCATCACTTGTATGTCAATCACACCAATCTGAGGCATTTTTTTGCCTTGCATCGCTTTTACAATTTTTTGGTCTTCAGGGGAACTCGCTTTAAAATTCCATACAAAACTACGAAAATCAGGATTGGCTTTTAAAATAATTCTTGAACCTGGTGTCCAGCGAGATAGCATATAAGGTCCTGTACCCACAGGATGACCCATCGCAAACCCAGCTTTGTTTCTATATTTTTCGATCACTTCTCTTGCCACAGCACCTGCTGGTTGATGTGCAAGTAACATTGGAAAGTTTTGGTCTGGTCGAGTTAGACGGATAACCAATGTGTATCGGTCTGGCGTTTGTAATCCCACAATCGGTTGGTCGTAATTGAATTTTCCATTCTTTTGCGCTTGCTTCTGTAACGCATCCATTCCAACAATACGTCCATCCAGTAACCAACTGTTCGGTGAATGTAGATTCGGGTCCAAGAGTCGTTTAAAGGTATACGCATAGTCAAAAGACGTGAGTTCACGTTTTTTTCCTTTAAAAGCAGGATCATTGGCAAAATAAATCCCTTTTTGCAAACGGATGGTATACGTCAAACCATCTGCACTAATCTCAGGTAATGCGACTGCCGTGCGAGGGACTAACTTTGCTGGCGATGCTAAATAATCATATGTATATAAAGTCTCGAAAATCGAACCATTCACGTGTGCAGAATACAAATCATGTACACCTGCAGGATCAAAACCTGTTTCAGCGACTGGAAAGACATAACGCAATACTTTATTTGGATCAGCTGGACTTTTAGCAAATGTCAAAGTTGTTGTAGAACTCGCTATAAGCCCAACACAAAGCGCCAAACTGTAGGATTTCAATGGAAGTTTATAATTTTGCTTCATCTTGAACTCAACACTTATTTTTGTCGTGGTGAAGCAATATCTAAATATTGCCAGTTACTGTTCATAATTGGATGGGCTTTAAAACCTTGAACGTGGGATTGGATCACCCAATTTCGAATACGGGTATCTTGTAAAATTAGAGGATTGTCAGCTTCAATTTGACGACTCATTTTTTCGTAATATGGCATGCGCTTTTCTGGAGGCTGTTGCATCGCTTGTTTATACAAACCATCATAAGCGGATGAGCTATAGCACGACTGATTACCTCTACCCACATTCGGTCCATATAATAGTTGCGTGAAATTTTCTCCTTCAGGATAGTCTGCATGCCAAGCTCCACCCCAAATCATATATTGACATTGCGTCGCTGCTTTTAAGTTATCGGCGAAGTTACTTACTCTGAAATCTGCGCGAATGCCGATCGCATCTAAATTCTTTTTCCACAACTCCGAATACATCACTGAGGATGAGCCACTTTCAGTATTTATTTTTAGAACAAGTGCTTTGCCATTTGGCAGATTTCGATAACCATCAGCACCTTTTTTATAACCAAAATGATCTAACAATTTATTAGCCAAACTCGGGTTATAGCCAATACTACTTCGATATTTTGGATTGTGCCCATTTACCCCCGCGGGTACCAA
This sequence comes from Acinetobacter sp. AOR34_HL, assembly GCF_027854795.1. NCBI lineage: Bacteria > Pseudomonadati > Pseudomonadota > Gammaproteobacteria > Moraxellales > Moraxellaceae > Acinetobacter > Acinetobacter sp. AOR34_HL. Next base: position 17,087 of record NZ_JAKTID010000059.1, read on the forward strand.
CATTTCAGCTTTAACAGCCTGTCCTTTTCTTAATATCCGAATATATTCATCAACATTAAATGACATCGCAATTGCGCGTCTTAATGCAATTTTGTCCAAATTGTTCCCACCTATGATTGGATCACGCATATTCAGCATGGTATAGGTGATCTCTGCCTCCTTGTTCGGATAAAGTCGAATCCCCTTTTGTCGCATCGCAGGCTTAAGTTGATTATTTTGGTCTAAAACTTTAGGAATGGAACTCGAGGTGAGTTTATCGAAATCGAGTTGTTTTGATTGAAATGCCAGCCAACGTGACTGCTCTTCTTCAATAATACTGATATTTACTTTACCAATTTGAGGCATTTTTTTGCCTGTCATTTCTTTAACCAACTGGTTATCCCAAGCAGTTCCTGTCGATTTAAAATTCCAAACAAAACCTCGATAATCTGGGTTAGCTACTAGTTCTATTTTACTACGGGGCACATACTTACTCAGCATGTAAGGTCCTGTACCTACGGGATGCATTCCCAATCGATCTTTATAATAATCAACTACTTCACGAGCAGTAGCACCAAACGTACTATAAGCTAGAATATAGGGGAAGTTATAATCAGGTTGAGTCAAGGTAAATTGAAGTGTGTATCGATTTAAGGCTTTTACCCCCTCAATCTTGGCATCATAATTGAAGCGACCTGTTTGTTTCGCTTGCTCAACTAAAGCATTTGCACCCACAATTTTCTGGTCGATAAATGCATATGAAGAAGAATGATTTTTAGGATCTAAAATACGTTTGACCGAATACACATAGTCTTCTGCAATTAACTCTCTACGCTGACCTTTAAATGCTGGATCAGCAGTAAAATAAATACCTGGCTTTATTTTAAATATATAAACTTTCCCATTTTCTTTGATCACAGGCATACTTTGTGCCGTAGCTGGAACCAACTTGACAGGATTAGCTAGATAATCGTATTGCAGCAATCTCTCAAAAATAACATCGGCTACATTACCGCTATAAAAATTAAAAGTTTTGACCATATCAAAACCATCGTCAGGTGCTTCAAATGCGATTCGAAGCACCTTATCCGCTTGCGCTGGAGTTTTAGCGTTTCCCAAAGGAGCAAATACAATAACGGTTGAGAACAAAGCGACCGTAAAAAATTTAGACTTCAATTCAATGCTCACATTATCGTTTTTTAATAAATACTAGACTTTCGAATAGCATTCAACCACACATCGATCTTACCTGCCTGACTTAATCCAATGATCTTGTTCACAAAAATGAATGGTTTGTGATATTTTTACCAATCATAAAAATAATTCAGATGTAAAACCGACATCAAGACCCAAAATTACATTGCTAATTTCATGCCACTTTTCAAACAAATTTAAAAATAGAAAAATTAGACTCCCGTCTATTCACCCCTCCAATCAATATTTATTCATCCTAATTAAAAGTAACTTTATGCAAAATCTCATTTTTTCATAATATTCTTAACAATCAAAATAAGAGGCTATAAATACATGTTTTAAAATACATAAAATTAAAATGCACCAAATAAATGCACATAAAAATTAGCATGTTTCATTTTAATACCATGTCTAAAACCTAGAAAACTGTAAAAAAATGCCAATAAAAAATATTTTTATAAATTCATAATTTTTTAATAAATAGTAAAAATATGAAAAGCTTATTCAATAAAACTAGAACGCTTTTACACAATTTATTCTAGATTAAACCTGATCCAAAAAATGTATTTGGCACATGTCTTGCTAAAACGCTCTTGTTCAGTCTTTAAGAGTGACAATCCACTAGGGGTTATAAATTTAATGAAAAAAACCAATTTCGTTCAATCAAATGCTATGCCAAAAGCGAGCAAAACCGTACTCAAACTCAGTACCCTGAGTCTCAGTATGTTGTGTTTAACCATGACCCATGCAGCTGAAAATGAGTCGACCACGGAGGATAAACCAGCCAAAGTCGTCAAAGTTGCCGTTACAGGATCATCGATTAAAGGCGTTGCTGCACAGAGTGCATCTCCGATTACAATCGTAAAAGTCGATGATATTTTAAAACAGGGGATTACCTCTACCGAGGAGGCTTTATCCAAGATCACCGCCAATCAATCCAACTTTGTTACTGCTTCAAATGTCGGTACAAGTCGTACAGCAGGGTCAGCAGCAAACTTACGAGGTTTGGGGGCTAATAAAACTTTAATTTTGTTAAATGGCAGACGCTTGGCTGCTAATGCTTACGATACTGGGGTAACAAATTTAAATGTGATTCCATTAGCCATGCTTGATCGCATTGAAGTTTTACGTGATGGTGCATCCGCAGTGTATGGCACAGATGCAATTGGAGGGGTAATTAACTTTATTACCAAAAAACAATTCACGGGTCTAAATTTTAGTGCTGGCTATCAACAGCCTGAACAAAAAGGTGGTGAACAGCAAAACTATTCAATTTTTGGCGGGTTTGGTGATCTTGATGAAAATGGCTTTAATGCTTTTGGGGTCCTTGATTACCGACGTGGCGAAGACGTCATGGCTCAAGATCGGAAAGCTAGTCGACGAGGAGGTATTTTACCCGAGCTTGGTGTGAATAGAACCAGTAGCGGTTCTTTTCCAGCAAACTTGTATGACACTGAAACAGGTGTATTTGGTAATCCATACGCAGCGACAGGTTGTGGAGATAATCCTCTAGTGACTGCAAGTGGAGAAACTTGCCGTTATAACAGTCAAGCAGTGATTGGTATTGTTCCGAAAACTGAAGATGTTTCAGTTATGGGAAGAATAACTGCGAAACTTAACGATAACTTCAATGCAATTGGTGAATATTTATATGCTAGAAGCGAAGTTACAACATCAGTAGCCCCAGATGTTTTCTTTGATTTACCTATGAATCCAGATAGTAAATACTATCCAGGTCAAGGAATCACACCTGCAATGGATGGGGTCAGTGGACCTTTAGAATTATATCTTCGTTCACAAGCTGGTAATCGCGTAAGTAACAGTGTTAATGATTCACATCGTATCTTTGCTGGAATCGAAGGTGAGGCTTACGGTTGGGATATCAATACAGGCATCACTTATGCACGAAGCAATGCAGCCGATAACGTTTTAAGTGGATATCTAAATTACGATAAGACTGCAGAAGCTTTATTAAATGGCACACTTAATCCATTTGGCACTCAATCAGCTGATGATGGAAACGTTTGGAGTAATTTAAGTGTTCGGGGGAAATATTTAGACGCAAAACTAGATTCAACAATTGTCGATTTTACCGCTAGTCGACCAATCTACACACTACCTGCTGGAGATGTTGGTTTTGCTATTGGTGCAAGCTATCGTAAAGATGATTGGCAATCAAAAACTATCTCAGAAATCGCTAGTATTGCACCAAGTACAGGTATAGATCCTAATGAACCTGTGAATGAAGGTTCTCGAAATATCAAAGCTGTCTTTACCGAATTTCATATCCCTATTCATAAGACGCTAGAAGCACAGCTTGCTGCTCGATACGATGATTACAGTGATTTTGGGGACACTTTTAATCCTAAATTCTCGTTACGCTGGGAGCCAATCGAACAACTAATGTTCAGATCAAGCTATACCAAAGGCTTCAGAGCACCAACTTTACAAGAAATGTATTCACCAACGTCTGTGACCAATACAGCAGCAACCTACAACGATCCTATTTTATGCCCGAATGGTGTACCTGCTACAGGTGCTCTGCCAGCAAGGGATTGCGGAATGCAGTTTGATCGACAAAATGGTGGGAATAAGTCTTTAGAACCTGAAAAATCTGACTCATTCACTGCAGGTTTGGTATTCCAACCTATGAAGAATCTTGTTTTCACTTTAGATTATTTTGATATTAGTGTTGATAATCAAATCACTACTATTTCAGAAACCGCCATTTTTGCTAATCCAAATCAATATGCCGATAAATTTGTTCGTAATGCGGATGGCTCACTGAACTATATCAACACAACTAATCAAAACTTAGGTGGAATCAAAACATCTGGCTTTGATGTTGGCATGGCATGGCGCTCACCAATGACCAGCACTGGTCAAGTTGGATTTAATATCGATGGTACTTATGTCACTGATTATAAGTATCAAGAAGATAAAGGCACACCTTGGGTTGGAGTTGCTGGAAGCTATGCTGGATTAGATTATCAAGCAATTGTTCTACGTTGGAAACATACAGCGAATTTAGACTGGCGTTATGAAAATTGGGCATTGAACTTACAACAAAACTTCTCTAAAGGGTACAAAGATCAAAATTCTGGTGGTCAAAACCATAAAGTCAGTGACTACACAACTTACAACCTTTCAGGAACATACAAAGGGTTTAAAAATCTAGAACTAACGCTTGGAGTTAAAAATATGTTTGATGAGGAACCACCTGCTTCAAATGTATTAGATAACTTTCAAATGGGATATGACCCACGTTATGCAGACGTACTTGGTCGTACCTATTTTGTTCGAAGCACGTTCAAATTTTAAATACCAATCACTACAGCATGATTTCCAAATGCTGTAGTGAATTACCGTAATCAGTTCATCCAAAACCGCTCAATTGGCTGCTTATAAATAAGGCATTTAACTCTCTAGAGTTATGAATGGGTGAACAATTACATTTTCAGGAGCAATTATGGGCATACCCTTTGCTGAAAGTGAAAATCAATCTGCCAAACGTCTCGTCGGACTTGGTCTAGTTTTATTTTTACATCTTGTGATCGCCTATATTTTAGTAACAAGTTTAACCACTGATTTTACTAAACCAGTCGAGAAGCCTGTAGAACTTCAGATTATTCAAGATATTGAACCGCCACCACCACCTCCTCCACCCAAACCTGAGGAAAAACCACCTGAACTACCTAAAATGGTTGAGAAAGTGGCAAAAATGCCTGATCCGCCTAAGCAGGTGGAGAAAGTAACGCCTGTTGCAAAACCAACACCTACACAACCAACCAAAACTTCAGTGGCAACACCTGCACCTGTCACAGCGGCTTCTCCAAGTCCTAGCCCTGTTGCTGCTCCAATTGCAGCTGCTGCTCCCCCAGCACCTGCAAAACCAGCTGGAATTTCACGAGGCGTTTCAGAAGGTGAAGCTGGTTGTAAAGAGCCTGGTTATCCACGTGAACAGGAAATGGCTGGTGAAGAAGGTACTGTGCGTATGCGCTTACTTGTGGATAGCTCGGGCAAAGTAATCGATGCAAAAGTCAAAAAATCGAGTGGTGTACGTGAGTTAGATAAAGCCGCGACCAAAGCTTATAGCTTATGTAGCTTCACACCAGCGATGAAAGACGGTGTACCTCAACAAGATTGGTATGAAATCGAATACACATTCAAGATTTCTTAATAAATATAGAAGTGAATTAAACAATTTTTTGGAGAATTTAAAATGAATACAACTGTAAAAACAATCTCTCGATTTGCTGCGATTGGTCTTATCTCAACCAGCACCTTGCTTCCAATTAGTTCTGTTTGGGCTGAAGAAACCACGCAACCCACAGCTATTACTACAGTCGCGACTGATCCAACAACACAATCATCACCAACACCACCACCTCTTCCTGCGACTGAAGAAAAAGTGCATAACCCTTATGGCTTAGAAGCTTTATGGCGTGAGGGGGATCTCGTTGCAAAAACAACCTTATTCATCCTTGTTTTAATGTCAATTGGTACGTGGTACATCATCCTTTCAAAACTATTTCAACAAAGCAAAATCAAACGCCATGGTACTGAAGCTGAACGTAACTTTTGGGAAGCAGATACGTTAAATAGCGCAAAAGAAAGCTTAGATCCTAGCAGCACGTACCGCTATATCGCTGAAAAAGGTATTCACTCAACCAAACATCATGATGGCACCTTATTAGAACGCATTGATTTCAACACATGGGTAACGATTTCGATTCAACGTGCGATTGATAAAGTACAAAGCCATTTAGGTAACGGCTTGGCATTCCTTGCAACAGTGGGTTCAACTGCACCTTTCGTTGGCTTATTTGGAACAGTTTGGGGAATTTATCACGCATTGACTGCGATCGGCATTTCAGGACAAGCATCTATTGATAAAGTTGCTGGGCCTGTGGGTGAAGCATTAATCATGACCGCAATTGGCTTAGCTGTCGCTGTACCTGCAGTACTTGGTTATAACTGGCTGACTCGTCGCAATAAAGCTGTCATGGACAATATCCGTTCATTTGGCTCTGACTTACATGCAGTTTTACTCAGTGGCGAATTGCGCAGCAATCCTGTCAATCGTGATTCTAAATAAGGAATACGATTATGGGCATGATGATAAATTCAGATCAAAGTGATGATGATGTGATCGGCACCATCAACACCACTCCGCTTGTGGACATCATGCTGGTGCTTTTGATTATCTTTTTAATCACTGTTCCAGTGGTCACACATACAGTTCCTGTAAAGTTACCTGAAGAAAAGAATACGCCTTACGCCACCACCCCTCAAAATATTCAACTTTCAGTCAACAAAACTGGCGATATTTTTTGGAATGAACAATACGTTGCAAATAAAGAAACTTTACTTGCTCGTTTACAAGTTGAGGCGCAAAAGCGCCCGCAACCTGAAGTTCATATTCGTGGTGATCAATTGACGCACTACGCTGCAATTGATCAGGTAATTAGCACCACCCAACAAGCGGGTATTGGCAAAATCGCATTTGTCACTACTCCGCCTAGTTCACCTTAATCAGACGATAAGGAGTTAGTCATGGGTATGAATGTCGGACCAAAAAGTGGCGAAGATGATGTGATGCTCGATGTCAACATGACACCTTTAATTGATGTCATGCTGGTGTTATTGATTATGTTCATCATCACAATTCCAATCCCAAACAATGCCATTAATATCAATTTACCTAATGGCGCACCACCGCCACTAACCGATCAGAAACCACCTGAAACCATCAACTTAAGAGTCGATGCACAAGGTCGTATTTTCTGGAACGATCAAGCTGTTGCTGATCGCCAAGCATTGAAGGTTTTGTTTGAATCTGTTGCACAAAAAGCTGATCAGGATCAGATTAAATTTAAACCCGATCCACAAGCAGAATATAAAAATATTGCAATGGTGATGGCATTAGCTCAGCAAAGCAAAGTCACTAAAATAGGCATCGTGAGTAATAACTAGAAAAATAAACACTAACTATTAAGCTTCACAATTCTAAGTTCCTCCTGTGCTAACAAGTCCGCTTGTTAGCTTTTTTTATTTAATTTCACTTATGACGATTGGGAGAACCAAACTATTTACTTTATATCCTTTTGGTTTGTCATTGCAGGCATTTCCTGTCACCGTTGTTTTTATAACATAAGGCGAATACGGCATCACGTTTAAATAACCCGTGTTATCTGATCCTGTACGACAATCTTCTGCATCAAGTTTTTCGTCATAGCGACCAGCATTAGAGGACTCTTGCACTTCAGTAATCAACTTGGCATTCCATTGGCTCAAATAAACTAAACTTTTAGTAGCTTCAACAGTTCCTTGTCCCGAACCAGCACTTTCGATTTCAACCAGTTCGATCGATTTACCTTTATACATCGTTGGATGAACTTTAAATGTATTCGATTGACCACCAAACTCTTTTAAAATTTTTGCTTGTTTGAGCTTTGGTCGAGTCAATACATAACCCGCCCAAAAGTTACGCCCAGCATTTTCAAAACTAACACCAGACAAATAAGCTTCTTCGCCAGAAATTAATTTTACTTTTTCCGTGTGATCAATCTGAATGGCTTGCTGAGGATTCGCATTTGAATCTTGTAAATTAGTAATCCAATTAATGATGGTTTTATCTGTTGGTACAGCAGCATAGGATGCTGAGACTGGAATCAAAAATCCAAATAAAATGGATAGAACTAATTTATTTTTCTTGTTCATTTTAAACCTTACTTTTTACAATCAAAAATCTCACATGAAATATGATACTCGGAAATGTCATCCACAACCTGCGTGAATTTTGCAATATATTGTTTCTGCGAAATAATAAAAACAAGAACAGAAAGAGAACAGGTTTTGTGGATGACAATGCCTTTGCCTACTTTGGGCGAAACCAAAGTAGGGCGAACTGCAAGTTTATCCCTAACTTTAGATTGAACTCGGCGAGACTCCGTTAAGAGCAACTATTTTGATTCTCATTAAAATTTAAGTTAATTAAACTTTTCCAAATCAATCCATTGAGCATCAGGAAAATGCTTTGCCAAATAAGCCTTTAAATAATCCGCTGTATCTTTAGAAATAAGTGGATCTTTCGATTCATCTTTTAAGTTATATACCAAAGCATGCAAACTCAAACCACGATGTTTTAAAGCTTCTAAACTCAACAATGTGTGGTTAATGCTTCCCAAACGTCCAGAAGTCACCAAAATCACAGGAAATTGATGTTGAGCAATATAATCAATGGTCAACAACTCTGTGGTTAAAGGCACCATTAAACCGCCCGCACCTTCTAATAACACCACATCAAAACGCTGAGCAAGCTCTTTAGTTGCAACTTCGATCTTGGCAAAATCTAGATCACGCCCATCCAAACGCGTGGCTAAATGTGGCGAAGCTGGATAAGTAAAAATTTCAGGCATAGTCAATTTTTCATGATCTTCCTGAAACCAACCACTTCCCATAATTTCACGATGTTTTTCGATGTCTTCAGACACATCGACATTGCCAGTTTGCACCAACTTCTGGGTGATAACACGCTGCCCTTGTTCGGTCCAAAGTTTGGCAAGATAACCTGTGGCATAAGTTTTCCCAATTTCTGTATCAATACCACTGACAAAATAAATTGCTGCACTCATGCTTTTCTCCGCGCAATCACGTAAATCGGATGATAAGTTAGGCGAAAACCTTGCTCATCATGAAACTGTTGATAATCAGAATAAAACTGCTGTAAAGATTGCTTGGTCCAACGATGTGACTTTGCTGTTGCAGTCACCCCCGTCGCTTTTAGATGATGCAGCACTAATTTAGGATCATCAAAATTTAGATGTTTTTGTTCTTCTTGTATAAACACAATCTCAAAGCCATTTTCTTCAAGTTTCTGTTTCAATACGTCAATAGAATAATAATTTAAACCTTGCCCAGTCAGCTTTTTGATTTCGATTAAATTATTTTCACCAAATGTTGAGAAACCAAAATAGCTTTTCGGTTTTAAAGCATTATGAATTCGCTGTAATAATGCAGGTAGATCAGTCATCCATTGCAAAGCTGAACTCGAAATTACCGCATCCAATTCTGATGGTAATTCAAGCTGCTCAATATCTCCGATCAACCAAGCTATATTTTGAATCGTTGAAAAATGCTGATCTACATCCTCATAAAGATCATTTAAAAATAATTGATCAAACTGAAAATGAGTCCGAAATAAATGCGTTAAATTACCCGACCCACAACCGATCTCAAGTACAGAATCAAAAGTCTTTGGACAATATGATTTCAGATATTCAAATAACTGTGCACTGATCTGCTTTTGCACTACAGCATGCTCAACGTAACTTTGCCCTGCTTTAGCAAAACGTTGAGCGACTAAAGCTTTATCAACACTCACAAACATTCCACCAATTTTTCTAATTCAGCTTTTTGAACCATAGACGTTAATGAGATACGTAAACGTGAACTATTTTGCGGTACTGTTGGCGGTCGCACAGGCATGGCGTAAAAACCTTGTTGCTGAACATAACGTGCTTTTTCAATCGCTGCATTACTTTCGCCGACAATGATTGGAATAATATGGCTACTCGATGGACTTAAAAAACCTTTTGCAATCAACGCTTTCCGTAAAAAATGACTGATCTCGGCCAAGTGCTGACGCTGTTGCTGCATGCTCAATACTTTATTAAAAATAAAATCTGACCATGCCATTGAGATCGGTGGCAATGCGGTACTAAAAATCAATGGACGCATTTTATTGATCAGATAATCACGGATAATCGAATCACAAATGATATAACCGCCCACTGAGGCAATTGCTTTGCCAAAGGTTCCCACCAAGAAATCAATCTGATGCAATACACCATATTGCTCAGCACAACCTAGTCCTTGCTCACCTCTCACACCTATGGCATGAGCTTCATCAACATACAACATGGTTTTGACAAAACGTTGCTTTAACTGCGTCAGTGCCGCTAAATCCGTTTCATCACCATCCATACTAAAAATACTTTCAGTCACCACAATAATACGTTCAACTTGTTCATCTTGATGATACTTTTGCAATAACTGTTCCAAATGCTGCAAATCATTATGACGATAACGTACATATTGAGCATTCGTTAGACGAATACCATCAATCATACTGGCATGTACCAGTTTATCGGCTAGAATCACGGTTTTGCTATCACACAAGGCCGGCAAAATACCGATATTCATGTGGTAGCCACTATTAAAGAGTAAGGCAGCTCGACCAAAAGCTATGCTTAGGCTATTTTCAAATTGTTCATATTCTGCAAAATTACCCGTCAGTAAGCGTGAAGAAGATGAACTAAAGAGCGCTCGTTCAATTTTCAGCGTATCAAGAAATTCTTCTCTTAAATTTAAGTCAGCGGCCAAGCCTAAATAATCATTGGATGCCAGATTCAACATGGTTCGATCTTGAATCGTGATCCATTTTCCCTGCTGTTGATTTGCAGTAAATTGGCGAAAATTACCTTGCTGTTTGAGCTGGTCAAGCTGCTCAGCATAATGATCAAGCAAGGACATTAGCATGTGCTCCTTGCATATTTTTTACCACTTCACTCATCTGTGCTAATAAATAATGGAGTTCCTCATCTGTGATCACATACGGCGGCATCACATAGACCAATTTTCCAAATGGTCGCACCCAAATACCATGTTCAACAAACTGCTGCTGTAAGCTTTTCATGTCAACACTAGAGGTTAATTCAACCACTCCAATCGCACCTAATACACGTACATCTGCAACATGATCAAGTTCTGCTAAATCACTTAATTGCTGAACAAGGATCTTTTCAATACGTTGAATATTGCTCTGCCAATCTTGTTCAATTAATAATTGAGTACTTCTTAGAGCAACAGCACAAGCCAGAGGATTCGCCATAAAGGTTGGACCATGCATGAACACGCCCGCTTCGCCACGACTAATGGTTTCAGCCACTTGTTTAGTCGTTAATGTTGCAGATAATGTCATATAGCCTCCAGTCAAACCTTTACCGATACACATGATATCGGGTTCAACTTGTGCATGCTCCCAAGCAAACATTTTGCCTGTACGCCCAAAACCTGTTGCGATCTCATCAAAGATCAACAACAAATTGTATTGCTGACATAATTCTTTGGCTTGGCGCAAATACTCAGGATGATAAAAACGCATCCCTCCCGCACCTTGCACAATTGGCTCAATAATTAGTGCAGCAATACTGTGATGATGCTGTTCGATCTGGTGTTTGAGCTCTTGAATATCTCGTGGATTCCACTCACCATCAAAGCGACTTTGAGGCGCGGGTACAAAGATTCGATTCGGTAAACTTGAGCCAAAAATCTGATGCATTCCCGTAACAGGATCACACACCGACATCGCATTCCAAGTATCACCATGATAGCCAGAACGTGTAGTAATAAAATTGGTTTTCTCAGGTTGATTCAACGCAGCCCAATATTGCACTGCCATTTTTAAAGCCACTTCAACTGAAACTGAACCTGAGTCAGCATAGAAAATTTTATCTAAACTCGGAGGCGTAATTTTTAATAAGAGTTTACCCAATTCAATTGCAGGTTCATGCGTCAAACCACCAAACATGATATGCGCCATGTTTTGCAATTGATCAGTAATGGCTTTATTGAGTTCAGGGTGGTTATAACCGTGAATCGCACACCACCATGACGACATGCCATCAACCAGAGTTCGACCATCCTCTAGTTCGATGGTTGCACTATAAGCACGTTTCACTTTAAAAGTTGGCAGTGGATTTAACATCGAGGTATATGGATGCCATATATGTTCTAAATCAAATAAATCGGCCATCCATACTTCCTCATTGGTTAGATAAATATTGCTTTTAGGGGAGAGCTGCCTTGTGCTCATTTATTCTGGTATTAGCCTTCGGCTGGACCTACTTTTCTTTCGGGAAAAGTAGGCAAAACCATTTGTCATCCACAAAACCTGTTCACTTCTGGTGCCCATCCAAGAGTATCAACTCATCCATATTCATCACTTTTACTATCACCACGCAGGTTGTGGATGACGCTATCGAGTATCAATTTGTGGGAAAACTCTTATAAAAGAATTTGCAAACATCTTAAACTTGTCAAAATCTAAAATATATTGCGAGAACTTTCATTTCAAGCAAGATTGAACGTTGAGTAAATAAAATCTTCAATTACTTGCACAGTCTGCTCCACCATAAAACATGGAAAACCATGAGAAGCATCATCAATAGAAACAACAGTTAGATTTTTTGCAGCTAAATTCTGGATATTTTGAACAACTTGGTAAGGAACCAAAGCATCATGCTCAGCAAATACATGCAACTGTCTGCCTTGATAATTTTCATACAAACCTACCAAATTTAATTGCTCCAACAACTGCAACCCATCCCTAAGCAATGCAATCGCTTGTGGACGAATCAATTTCTGCATAGCCAAAAAGTCTTTTTTTGCTGAATTTGCACCTTGGCACACCAATAAACCAAACCGTTTTAGCGTAGTAATCGCATCCTGTTCAAATGATTGCTTAAACTGCATAAAAGTTTCGACTGGCATGGCTGTCGTCCAATTAGTTTGAGCAACAAAACATGGATTCGATGCTAGAGTGATTAACAGCTTCTGTTCAGCATATTGCTGTTGAATTTGGTTGACTAATAGTGTTGCTAGTTGACCTCCCAGTGACCATCCCACGATGACATCGAATTTCACTGCAAGTTCGACGTGCTGCTGCAAAACTTCATTATCGAGAGCATTAAAAATATTAATCCGCTCAACGAGATACCCCTTTTGTTCTAAAGCATCATGTAAAGGTTTTAATAATTTGGCACCACCACCCCAGCCAGTGATGAGTAAAATTTTTTTAGACAATGAGATACCTGTCGATTGCATAATCATTTTGTATAAAACATCGCATAAATTGGTTATTTTTCCTAGCGAGGTCAACTCGATTTGCTAAAATATGACCTATCACACTTTGAGATCAAAATGATGAATACGATAAAGTCCAAAGTTCTTATCGTTTGTAGCACACTTATGTTGCTCGGATCAGCGAGTTCAAGCTTTGCTCAAACCTCTATTTTCTCTAAACAAAATACCGCTCAAAAAGAATGGGTTGGACAGTCTGCACCAGATTTCAAACTGCAAGATCAAAGTGGAAAATGGCATACGTTAAGCCAATACAAAGGCAAATGGATTGTGCTTTATTTCTATCCAAAAGACGATACAGCTGGTTGTACCCAAGAAGCCAATCAATTTAAATCGCTCTATCCTCAGTTTTTAAAATCTAATGCTGTGGTACTCGGTGTGAGCTTAGACGATGTCGCGTCACATCAGAAATTCTCAAAAAAACTCGGACTTCCTTTCCCAATCTTGGCTGATGATAAAGGCGACCTTGCTGGAAAATTTGGCATTGTTCGAAACCTAGGTATTACCAAAATTGCCAAGCGAGAGAGTTTTTTAATTAATCCTCAAGGTGCCGTCATGTATCATTACACGAGTGTGAATACACAGACACATGCTGATCAAGTATTAAAAGATTTAAAAGAAGCACAAACTAAAAGATAATTCATAAATAAAAAAACTCAGCAGGTGCTGAGTTTTTTTACTTATTCGAAAATCTTAAATTTGCGATTGAATATAATTTTGCAAACCAATTAATTCAATTAAACGCAATTGTTTTTCTAACCAATACGTATGATCTTCTTCTGTGTCCGAAAGCTGCTGACGCAACATATCACGACTAATGTAATCACCTTTATCTTCACAAAGCTTAATGCCTGTCGCTAGTTTTTCACGCACATGATATTCAAGTGCTAAATCAGCTTTTAAACAACTTACGACATCTGTACCCACATTAATATCTTCACGATTCATATTCGGTTGAGCACCCAAAAATAAAACACGGCGAATGATTGAATCAGCATGTGAAGCTTCTTCTTGCATTTCATGATCAATACGCTCGTAAATTTTACTTAAGCCCCAATCTTCGTACATTCTTGAATGAATTAAATATTGATCACGAGCAGCCAATTCACCGCCAATGAGCATATTTAAATAGTCGATGACTTCTGGATTGCCACGCATAATACTTACTCCTATCGAATAACAACATTATGGTCAATTTACACAATAATTGCAAAACCAAAAGTGTGTAAGTTTATGATTTTTATAAAATTAAAATGAGAAACATACGCATTTACAGTTTTAATTCGCCCAATTTATCTAATTAAAATAAGCCTTTGCACATTGGGCAGACCTTTACAACTCAATGAATTTAATCAAAATCCTTTATTTAATTTTTTGTAACGATTCGCAATGCTTCTTATTCCACTGCAATTTTGATCAAAAAAGATTAAAAAATGACTGCTCGACTGTTGTTTGTTTATACAAAATTCGGTAAATAACATCAATCACAAAAACACAATGCGGAAATAAAATGGATAAAAGTAAGCCAATTCTGGTCACGGGTGCAACGGGTTATATTGCGAGCTGGATTATCGAACGGCTGTTGAATCAGGGTTATAGCGTTCATGCCACGGTTCGAGATCCATCTAAGAAAAATAAAATTCAGCACCTGTATGATCTAGCAGATAAATCATCAGGACAAATCCAGTTTTACCAAGCAGATTTACTCGAACCAAATTCCTTTGATGAAGCTATGCAAGGTTGTGAAGTTGTTATTCATACTGCATCACCTTTTGTAGTCACTAACTATAAAGATGCCGTCAAAGACATTATTGAACCTGCAGTGAAAGGCACAGAAAATGTCTTAGATAGTGTAAATCGTACAGAATCAGTCAAACGTGTGGTTCTCACTTCAAGCATTGCCTCAACCTATGGCGATGCGATTGAGATTCAAAATACCGCGAATAATGAGTTTGATGAAAGCCACTGGAACACTACGAGTAGTGAAACGCACCAACCCTATCCATATTCAAAAGTCGCGGCTGAACGTAAAGCTTGGGAAATGGCCGAGCAACAAAATCGCTGGAGTCTAGTTTGTATTAACCCAGCGTTAGTGATGGGACCATCACTCACTGATGCTAGTCAATCAGGCAGTATCGAAGTATTACAACAATTCGGGAATGGTACGACCTTATTTGGTGTGCCGCAAATGTGGAATGGCATTGTTGATGTTCGTGATGTTGCAGATGCACATGTTGCTGCGGCACTCAATCCAGCAGCAAAAGGCCGCTATATCGTGTGTGGTGGAACTTTAAGCTTACTCGAAATGGGTAAGGCATTAACGCAAAAATTTGGCTACAGATACCCTTTCCCACATTTTACCGTGCCTAAAGCAGCTTTTTCCTTGATCGCACCAGTATTTGGACATTCCCGTCAATTTGTAAAACTGAATATGGGTTATCCTATCTACTTTAATTCTCAACGTAGTGTGAAAGATTTAGGGATTCAATATCGCAATATTCGTGAAAGTGTTTGTGAACATTTCCAGCAATTGCTTGATGATGGGATTGTGAAAAAATATATTTAACAATAAAAAGCCTATTCAACCACATCGGTTTGAATAGGCTTTTTTCTTATAATTTCAAGTATTAATCATCAAAATAATCACTATAAATTTCACATAGTCCATCATGAAACCCCCAGCCAATATTATCTGTATCGTGACAAATTTTTGCTGCTCTTTGTTGAAATTGACTTTCTACATTGAGCTGCTTCATCCATTTCATTGCCTGAGCAAACATTGACTCCATGCTATTATAAAATGGCTCATTGATATCACCATACATGTTGGTAAATTTTACTCCAGTTTCAACATAATAGATTGCAAGATCAACTAGATGTATATTTAATCCATTGAGTTTTTTAAAGTCCATAACTGCTTTTCGTGCGACAGATAACCTTGCATCGCCAAATCCATGTTTGGGCAAAAATTCATCCTGAATTATTTTTTTATATTTAGAGAGTACGTCATTTGCCCCCTCTGCACTTATCTGTGAATCATAAAAATCTCTAACCACTGAAAACTGTTGATATAGTTTAACAATCTCTTGAAGCAATTGTTTTTCAGGTTTTGTGACAAGATGGGCTTTCAATGCTTTAATACTCATTCAACCCCTCCGTACTGCGCCAAGAAATCCAAAAACTCTTGCTCGTTCATTACACGAATGTCTAACTTTTGTGCCTTATCAAGTTTGCTCCCTGCTTTCTCACCAGCAACGACACATTTGGTTTTACTTGAAACACTACCACTCACACGCGCACCTAAAGCTTGAAGCCGCTGGGTTGCTTCATCACGCCCCATACTTTCCAATGTGCCAGTCACCACCCAACTTTCACCATTCAAAGGTTGGCGAGTTGGTGCAGTTGGTGCATCCCAATGAATCCCTGCAGCAAGTAAGCGCTCCAAGACCTTTAAGTTATGCTCGGCTTGGAAAAAATCCACAATCCATTCTGCCGTAATATCACCTACATCAGGTGTTTTCTTCAAAGCATCAATATCTGCAGCTTTCAAAGCATCGAAGGTCTGGAAAGTATTGGCGAGCATACGTGCCGTAGTTTCACCTACACCACGAATACCTAAAGCATAAATGAAGCGTGCCAATGTGGTTTTCTTACTTGCATCAATTGCATCAATAAGGTTTTGAACTGACTTTTCACCCATTTTTTCAATGCTGAGTAATTTTTCTCGATGTTCATGTAAGTGATAGATATCGGCTACATCTCTGAGTAGATCTAGATGTAATAATGACTCTACCCAACGATCACCTAAGCCCTCAATATCCATAGCCTTGCGTGAAACAAAGTGACGAATCGCCTCAATACGCTGTGCTGCACAATATAAACCACCAGAACAACGAGCTAAGGCCTCACCTTCTGGCATGACGACAGGAGAATCACATACTGGACAATTCGTTGGTAAATAAACAAGCTCAGCATCGGCAGGTCTAAATTCAGCCCATACCTTTTCAACTTTTGGAATCACATCACCCGTGCGATACACGCTGACGGTATCGCCAACACGTACATCCAAACGATGAATTTCACCAATATTATGTAAAGTTACATTCGAGACAGTCACACCGCCAACAAAGACAGGAGCTAAACGAGCAACAGGTGTTAGCGTGCCAGTACGCCCAACTTGCCAGTCAATATTTTCAACCTTGGTCAAAGCCGCTTGCGCTGGGAATTTATAGGCTGTCGCCCAACGTGGCTCTCGACTTAAAAAGCCCAGTTGTTGCTGCTGTTTAAGGTCATCGACTTTGACCACCATCCCATCAATTTCAACTTTGAGATTCGGACGTTCAAGCTGAATTTGCTCATAGCGTTGTTGAACTTCTTCAATAGACTCACAAAGATATTGACGCTCTGCGATCTCAAAGCCAAATTTGGTCAACCAGTGCAAACTGTCATGCATTGTCGTTAAGCCATGATGAGGCTCGCATTGAGCAATACCATAAGCATAAAAAGCCAATGGACGCGATGCTGCGATATTGGGGTCAAGCTGTCTTAAACTCCCCGCAGCAGCATTTCGTGGATTAGCAAAGGTCTTTTCACCTTTAGCCTCTTGATCTGCATTGAGCTTTTCAAAACCTGATTTTGGCATCAATACTTCTCCACGCACCTCTAAGAGTTGTGGAATAGCTTGGTGCTGAGGAGATAATATCTTAGGCAAATTACGGATGGTTTTGACATTTTGAGTAATGTCCTCGCCTGTTTCTCCATCACCACGAGTTACGCCTCGAATCAACACACCATTTTCATACCAAAGTGAAATCGCTAAACCATCGAGTTTAAGTTCAACCTCGTATTGAACCTTTTGATTCGGTAGGCGCTCATCAATACGACGTGCAAAGGCAAATAAATCATCCTGATTGAAAACATTACCTAATGACAGCATCGGCACTGCATGAGTCACACTTTCGAATTTTGATAATGCTTGTCCACCGACTTTATTCGTGGGTGTATCAGCTTGCATAAACTCTGGATACTGTTGTTCTAATGCTTTAAGTTGATGAAATAAATGGTCATATTCACTGTCGGTGATCGTAGGTTGATCCATCACGTAGTAAGCATGATTATGTTTAGCGATCAATTGAATCAATTGACGCATTTGCTCAATAACTGAGTTTTGTTCCATTTAAATTTCACCATATAAAAGGGCGGAAAACCGCCCTATGTCTTTCATTGCATTTATTACAAAAATTTGATTTTAAACAGTTGTTTGACTTGGTCGATAGTCAATCACATGATGACGCCAATGCTCTTTCAACTGCGGAGAAAACTCGAGGTTATTCTCATCATAAACTTTACCATCAATTTCACGCGCAATTAATCCTGCAATACTAGTCATCATATCGTAGCCAGTAACCGCTTTGCTGTTTGGTAGAGCAAGGAAGAAAGCCAAGCCCTGTACTTGTTCACCTGATAACGTCTCCAAGTCAAAACCTGCTGGACCATTATCTGTAATGCGCAATACTGAAAACATCAAAGCACTTGGTTCATCAGTATTTTCATAGCGGTGGAAACATGACATTTCACCAAAACGCAAACCGTATTTCAATAATACTTTTAATGCTTTGTCTCCAGAAAGTGCACGGCGCGGGTTTGGATAGACATTTAAGGCAATAATTTCTTCAGCAGTTGCTAACGCACTTTCATCATCGTAACGTTGTTGCTCATGCAAATGGACATCTAAAATATTACTTTCACCATCAAACTCAGCAATCTCAACAGTCTCAATACTTGAGTTTAACGTGAGTTCAGGCTCAACTTTCGCTTCATCAAGTTTATCGGAAGGATTTACTTGATCCTCTAAAGCCTTCGCTTCTGTCTGAGTTGGAGTGGAAAGTTCAGCTTCAGTTGCTACAGATGTTTTAACTTCAACTGATTCAGCAATCTCTTGAACTTTTTCAGGTTCAGATGCTTTTTCAACTACAGTGACTGGTTGAGAAGCAATAACGGGAGCAGCTTCGATTGGATTAGTTTTAAAACTCGGCTCAACACGCTCAACAGCAAGCTCAGGAGTTTCCACCTTCAGAATCTGATCTCTCACATGACGTGGAATCACAGGCTGATTACTTTCAGGATTAATGTGCAAATCTGCTTCTAGTGAAGGCTCAACTGGTTTTGGTTTTCTTAAAATCATTATCAAACCAACGAGCATAATCACAACGGCAATAACAATGCCTATTATTGTATTCATTTCCATATTAGGACTCCGCAACTAACCCGTATTCTTTTGCCTGTTCTAAATCGACAGTCACTAATTTTGATGTACCTGGCTCTGGCATGGTCACTCCCAATAGATCAGTTGCCATTGTCATCGCCAATTTATTATGTGTAATGTAAATGAATTGTACCTGTTCAGAAAGCTCTTTTACCAAATTACAATACCGTTGTACATTCGCATCATCCAACGGCGCATCTACTTCATCTAGAACGCAGAAAGGCGCTGGATTCAATCTAAAGATCGCAAACACCAAAGCTAGAGCAGTGAGTGCTTTTTCTCCACCTGACAGCAAAGCCAGCGAGCTATTACGTTTGCCTGGTGGTCGAGCCATTAATTTGACACCTGACTGCCAGTCATCCTCAAGACTCAAAGTGGCTTCACCGCCGTTAAAAACTTTAGGGAACAATACTTGTAGCTCTTGGTTGACCTGATCAAAGGTGGTCATAAATAGCTTTCGTGTTTCTTGATCAATGCTTTTCATTGCATCTTTTAGTTGGTCAACAGTATTTTGCAAATCTTGCATCTGATGGCTAAGCTCATCAAAACGCTGTGACACCTCTTCGTATTCTTGAGAAGCTGCTAAATTGACTGCGCCAATTTTCTCAAACTGTTGTTGTGCTTTTTCCAGTTTTTGCTGATGCTCTTTAATTTCAATCGACAGATCAGATACAGGTTCGGAATTAAGTTCTTTGAGTTGTTCTAAATAATGTTCACGATCTGACTTAGCTGCCTGCCATGCCAAGCGTTTTTGTTCCAACTGTTCACGCACCTGTTCATCTTTTTGTTGGGCTTGATGGCGTTGCTCTGTCAGTTGTTGCTGCTTTTCTTGTACTTGATTCAATTCAAGCTGCCATTCATTCCAATTTTTTTGCAATTTTTCAGTTTGCTGGAACTGCTCTTGAAATTGTGACTCGAGATTAGGTAACTCGAGTTGAATTGGATCAACAAATTTCTTTGCCTGTTCTATTTGCTCAATAATTTGTCGATATTGTGTCTTTAAAAAAGAAATATCTTTTTCCAACAACTCAATCTGTTGATTGGCTTGTGAAGTCTGCTGGCGTAATACTTCACGTTGTTGTTGTTGTTGAGTCAACTGTTGTTGTTGTTCATCCAATTGCTCATTTAAACTTTCAACCTGAAACTGCAAAGTTTTATAGTTCGGTAATACCGCTTCTAATTTAATTGCGAGTGCATGCAGATCAATTTCTAGATCATCTCTCTGCATCGCATCTTCTTCAAGCTGCAAATCCAATTGTTTTAGTTGATCTGCCAATTGCTGTTGCTGCAATACATAAGCCTGTGCAGTACTTTGTAATTTAGCAATTTGCACATCGAGTTGTTGTAATTCTTTTTGCTTTTGTTTTTGGCTTTGTTGCTGTTGCTGTAAATGTTGTTGCTGTTGCTGCAAAGTTTGTTGTTGAATAGAAAATTGGTTTTCTAACTCAAGTAATTGTGGCTGCATTTCTGCAAGTTGTTGTTCGATTTCCTCTAAACGCACTTGATGGCTTAGCATGCCCTGTGCACTTTGGCTATCTTCATCATAGTGCAGAGCGATCACCCAATCAGCCCCGACATGATAACCATCAAGCGTCAAAATCGATTGTGCATGAATAAGATCAGACTGATGACTCAATGCTGTTGTTAAATCATCTGCAACGGCAACATTTGCCCAGAGCGAAGATTGTGGAGCTTCAATAAAATCATTTAAACGACGCAGTTGTTGTATTTGAATCTTTTGCTGCGTGGATGATTTTAACTGACGTGCCACATCTTCTTGGAATGTTTGTCCACTTTCGATCAACTGTGCTTGTAACCATTTAGCTAAAAATTTCTCAATGATCACAGCATGAGATTTGCCTTGAGTTGTTAAGCGCAAGCTTTGCATCAATCGAACAGCATTTTGATTTTGTTTTGGACTCTGCTTCGCCAGCAATTGATTCAAATTTTTCTGTTCAGCCAATAGAACTTGAATTTCTGTTTTTAAACTCTGTAAATTGGCTTTATCTTGCTGTTGTTGATCCTGCAAAATCTTTGCATTTTGTTGAAATTGCTCAATTTCGGTTTCTAAAAGAATGATTTCTTGTTGTAATTGCTGCTGTAATTGTTCTAGTTGTGCTTGCTCATCATCCTGAACCTGAGCACGAATCTGATTACTTTGGTTCTGCAAAGTCTGCTTTTGTTGTTCGATTCGTTGCACATTTTTAGCAAGCTGTTCAATTTGTGCCGCCATTTGCAACTTTTTTTGTTGCTGCTGATCAACTTGGGTTTTAATTTGTTCAAATTGTTGTTGTGCTTGTTTTTGTTGCGCCTGAAGATCACTAAAGTGATGTTCGGTCGATTGTGTTTGCTGCTCCAATTCAACTAAGGCTTCACTCTGCTCATCATATTGTGCAGTTAAAGTTTCGACCTGAAGTTCAGAAAGCTGTAGTCGTTCTTTAGTTTGAAGTTTTTGTTGTTCAAGCTGAATCAGACTACTACTATTTTGTTGAAATAAGCTTTGCTTTTGCTCCAAAGTCATTTTCAATTCAGCCAGTTTCTTCTCTGCCTGTTGCCATTCATGCTGCAAAGGTGACGATTGCTGAATCAAACGTTGAAATAAAGCACTTGTCGCTTCTAAATCATGCTCAATTGTATGCGACTCTGACCGAACTAATTTAAAGCGTTCGCCAAGCTCGTTCATTTCAACAGTATATTCTTGTTGTAACTTCTGACTTTGATTCGCTTGGAAAGACAGTATTTCGATTTTTAAAGTACGAATCTGATTTTCTAAGGTTTTATATTGGATGGCGGCTTCGGACTGGCGTTTTAGCGTTCTCAGCTGTGATTTTAATTCAGCCGCTATATCTTCCAAACGCGCTAAGTTTTGCTCAGTATGTTCTAAATGCTGCAAAGTCTCACGACGACGTGCTTGATAGCGAGATACGCCAGCAGCTTCTTCAATAAACACTCGCATTTCTTCAGGTTTAGCATCAACCAAACGATTGATCATACCCTGTTCAATGACTGCATAAGAACGTGGTCCTAGACCAGTTCCTAAAAAAATATCGGTAATATCACGACGGCGGCATCGTGTGCCATTCAAGAAGTATTCTGATTTTCCTTCACGTGTGACCTGACGACGAACAGCAAGCTCATTATATGCATTGTATGCGCCGCCTAATTTTCCATATGTATTATCGAAACGAAGCTCTACACTGGCAACACCGACAGGTTTACGCTTAGATGTCCCTGTAAAAATAACATCCTGCATACTACCGCCACGCAACTGACGTGCATTCGATTCGCCCATAACCCAACGGATCGCATCAATCACATTCGATTTTCCGCAACCGTTCGGCCCAACTACCGCAGTGCGGTTCGCCTTAAAATGTAAAGTGGTACTATCGGCAAAAGATTTAAAGCCTGAAAGTTTTAAACTGCTTAAACGCATACTGCCCTAACTAACGGCGTGAGCGTCTCGCCCAAGCCAATTCAATCTGTTTCATTCGTGTTAGAGATTCCAACACAAGGTTGCTCAAGTGTCGACAAAAATCTTCCATAAATAAAGCAGCTTGTTGTGATTTTCGGATCAAAATTGCATCAATCACTAACTTAAACAAGGTAAATGATTCTTGTAGTTCTCGGCGCGATGTATTTAAGGTTAAAAAATAGCTACGACGTAGTGATGGCAACAATTCCTTATAAAATTGCATCATGTAAGGATTAGCCACCATCTCATGTTGTTCTGCTAGATATTTAAAAATAGCATCATAGAATTTCTCTATATCACCAGCACGAACAAACTCGACAAGTTGATCCAATAACTCTTGTAGTTGCTCAGCTTCATTTACTCGCCAAGTTTCACTAATACGCTGCACAATATGCCCAAGAACCATCACATTGGTATCAAACAAAGCTTTGACTTGCTGAGCAGACATTTCAGAAACAATCGCCCCACGACGTGGAAAAATTTCGATCAAATATGTACGTTCTAGTAATAACAATGCTTCACGGACAGAGCCACGACTGACATTTAATTCTTTAGCAATGCGCAATTCTTGAATGCGTTCACCCTCGACAAGCTCACCACTAATTATTTGTTCACTAATATATTTTGCAATCTGTTCAGAAAGACTATCCGCCTCTTCGAGATTCATGAGCCCCTCGCTATCTTTGTTATACGCATTTTCCAATGCTGTTTGCGCTTTTTTGTTTTAACTGATCTGACCTTATAAATTCTATATCATTGTCTGACAATTTCATTGCTTTTTAAGCCAATCACTACTTTTAGACACTATTTCATCTTTAAAATTGACTTAATAATCTATTTTTATAATTTAAAGATCAATTATTTAGATACTCTACTAAGCATCAACCGAATATCTGAAACATTTTTTCTAATTGATTTTTTATTGATATCATTCTCATAAATTTTTATTTATGCAAAATAGGTCTCATTTAAAATTCTAGCATCCTAGTTCGTTTATCCAATAAAAAAGTAGTTACAAGCAAACAACCTTATTGTTCATAACTTATTGTTCATAACTTAATTTCCAATCGAAGATCACCATCTTTAGACTAAAAAGTCTTTTCTTTTCAATGGTTACACGCCAACAACATGACGTGCACTTTTAGAATAAAACAGCCTATTAAATCAACGTAATAGTAATGATTACATGCAATTAAGAACTAAATTAAACCTTTGTAAATAAAGTAGCTTCCAACAAAAACCAATAATCCTGCAAAACACTTCTTCAGCATCGCTGCTGATAATCGATGCGCTACCCTAGCACCAACTTTGGCAGTAATAAAACTCATCACACTGATCCCCAGAAAAGCATATACATGTACATAGCCAATCGTATTGGGAACATTAATCTGTTCTTTTGCACCAAACCACATAAATCCAATCGCACCTGCTAAAGCGATTGGTAAACCACAGGCTGCAGATGTTGCTACAGCTTGTTGCATCACTACACCATGTCGATTGAGATAAGGAACCGTTAAACTCCCGCCCCCAATACCAAAAATCGCGGATGCGATACCAATTCCGCCCCCTGCTGCAAATTGTAGTGGTGCTGAAGGTAAATGCTTATTAGGATCAATCTGTGCATGCGCTCCTCTAAACATTTTATAAGCCATCCACACCGCAAAAATGCCAATCACTAACTGTAAATGTTGTCCTGACATCAGATCAGCAATTCCCGCCCCAAAAAAAGAGCCTAATATCAATCCTGGAGCTAGATTCTTAAATACCGACCATAGCACTGCGCCTTTTTTATGATGCGCCATGACTGAGCTGATTGAGGTAACAACTATGGTTGCAAGTGATGTACCTACAGCTATGTGCATAATGACATTAGGATCATAATTCAGCTGAGTGAATACAATAAATAAAATTGGAACAATTATTAATCCACCACCAACACCAAACAATCCTGCGGTGAATCCAGCAATTGCACCAATGAGCAAATATATGATTAACTCCATGAATACATGACCACTCTACTTGTAAAAAATGATGGATGATTTCGCAACACGCCAGTTACAGCAACTCTTAAATGCAAAGAATCAATATCCAGAAGTGGTGTTATTCAAAACCACAACGACATCTACTAATGATGATATGCGTGAGCTTGCTCAAAAAGGCATGACAACAGGTCTTGTGTGTAGCGCGCAACAAACCAAAGGACGTGGTCAACACCAACGTGAATGGGTTTCCCCTGATGGAAATGTTTATTTAAGCACACTGATTCAAACCAATACAGCACTTGATGGGCGACTTGCACTTGAAGTTGCATTGAATATTTTACAGATCCCATGCTTACGTAACTTATCATTAAACGTCAAATGGCCAAATGATTTATACAGTTCACAAGGGAAATGGGGTGGGATCTTAGTTGAACCGCTTTCTGTAAATCAAGCGATTGTCGGTGTAGGTATTAATATCAATACCCCTAATGTGGAAGATGCAGATCAATCAATTACATCGCTACATCATTTAGGATTATATCAACTTGAACGATTTCAGCTTATTGCTGAATTATATGTTGCGATTCAACAAGCAGCTCAATGGTTCGAACATGGTAGCTATAATCTAGCTGAACGATTTAATCATCATGCGATTTGGATCAATGAGTTTGTAGAGTTTGAACATGCACTAGGTAAAACCTATGGTCAGTTCCAAGGCATTTCGAATGATGGTGCCGTTATAATCAAATCAGATCAAACACAACAGTTCTATCAAGGTCGTTTACGTCTTGCATCTAACTAAGGGATCACAATGCGATGAAAAGTTTATGGCTTGATATTGGTAATACTCGTTTAAAATATTGGATTACACAGCAAGATCAAATTATTGAGCATGCTGCTGAATTACATCTCCAATCGCCTGCCGACTTGTTGTTAGGACTTATTCAACATTTTCGTTATCAGAACATTACTCACGTTGGGGTATCTTCTGTTCTTGATAGTGAAAATAATCATCGTATTAAAACAATCCTAGATATTTTAGAAATACCCGTCATTTTTGCCAAAGTACATACTGAATATGCTGGATTACGATGTGGCTACGATGTTCCAAGTCAGTTAGGAATAGACCGATGGTTGCAAGTATTAGCAACCGCTAAACCGAATGAGAGCTATTGTGTGATTGGATGTGGAACGGCTTTAACTATTGATCTTATTGATGGTTTCCAACATCTAGGTGGATATATTTTACCTAATCTGTACTTACAGCGTGACTCTCTGATTCAAAACACTAAGGGTATCAAAATTCCAGATTCTGCCTTTGATAATCTAGATCCAGGACATAACACCGTTGATGCTGTCCATCATGGCATTCTTTTAGGCTTGATTAGCACGATTCATCAAATCATGCAGCAATCGCCAAGAAAACTCGTACTCACAGGTGGTGATGCCAATTTGTTTGAAAAATTTTTAAAGCATTATCAACCGCAAATCGAATCGGATTTACTTTTAAAAGGCTTAAAACATTATGTTCAGGTCAATTCTGCTGCTACTAATGTTTGAATTACCTTAAATAAATGTTCAAATTCACGATAGCCATCATCCTCACAAAAATGTCCTGCTTGGCTTACTTCAATCAATTGTGCATTAATATAATGTGCAAATTTGAATGTGTATGGCACAGGCACGACAGGATCATTGCTTGAAAAAAACACGATACGTCGAAGGATATTCGTTCGAAGGTATTTGCTATCGAAACGATTTTCTTGAATAAATTGACTCCATTCTGGATGTTGCGGAATTGTTTCGTTAAAACCTGCTAAAAATAATGCTGCCTTAATAGATGTCCCTTTGAGCTTATCAGCTAAATATCTCGCTGCCGCTAGACAAGATAATCCATGTGCAACCAAAATACTTTGTTGATTAATAGTACTTAATTGCGCCTCTAAGCAAGTTTGCCAAACCTCCGCATCAGGATGACTTGAATCAGCCAGAACAACTCTTTCAGCAGAGATACCAATGCTTTTTAGTTGTTGCTCTAACCAGATATACCAATGCTGTTCTGGATTTGCATTTTCACAATGCAAAATAAAAACCTTATTTTTCATATCTTGTGACATAGTTTACATTTATCAATAAAATCATATATTTAATTTTTATTATCTAATTTTTACTAAACGTTTAGTGTTTAATTTTGTACTATTTTTATACACTAACTTTTTTATACACCAACCATCAGTTAATAAAAAAGGCGCTAATGCGCCTTCTAATGAAAGTATGGACTTTTATTTATTATTTTTTGGTATCGTTGTTACCAAATAACGGCCCCATACCGCCGCCACCACCGAATTGTTTCTGCATATTGCCCAATGATTTCAACATTTTGCTCATGCCTGATGGATTCGCAAATTTCTTCATCATCTTCGCCATTTGTGCTTGTTGCTTGATCAATTTATTCACTTCAGCAACATCCATACCACAACCAGCAGCAATACGTTTTTTACGGCTTGGATTAATTAAATCAGGATTACGACGTTCTTTAATCGTCATCGACTGAATAATCGCTTCCATACGCTTAACTTGCTTTTCAGGATTAGCTTTTTCAATTGCATCCTGAATGCCCGCATTACTCATACCAGGCAACTTATCCAAGAAGCCCATCATGCCGCCCATTTTACTCATTTGCTCAAATTGCATCAGCATATCTTCAAAGTTGAAGGTACCGCCTTTTTGCAATTTTTTCGCCATTTTTTCGGCTTTTTCTTTGTCGATCTTACGTTCAACTTCTTCGACTAAAGAAAGGACATCACCCATGCCCAAAATACGTTGTGCAACACGATCTGGGTGGAATGGCTCAAGCGCATCTAGTTTCTCACCAATACCCAAGAACTTGATCGGCTTACCCGTGATGGCACGAACAGAAAGTGCAGCACCACCGCGTGCATCACCATCAGTTTTAGTGAGAATCACACCAGTTAAAGCCAAAGCATCATTAAAAGCTTTTGCTGTATTGGCAGCATCTTGACCTGTCATCGCGTCAACGACGAACAAAGTCTCGGTCGGCTTCACAGCAGCATGTAATTCTTTGATCTCATCCATCATGTCTTCATCGACATGTAGACGACCTGCCGTATCGACAATCAAAACGTCAGCAAATTGAATTTTTGCTTGCTCAATCGCACGATTGACAATATCAATTGGTTTTTCTGACGCTTGTGATGGAATAAAACCAACACCAACTTCATTTGATACTGTTTCTAACTGCTTAATTGCTGCTGGACGATACACGTCGGCAGAAACAGTCATTACTTTTTTCTTTTGACGCTCTTTGAGGAAACGCGCTAATTTTGCAGCTGTCGTGGTTTTACCAGCACCTTGCAAACCAGCAAGAAGGACCACAACCGGTGGTTTTGCGCTTAAATCAAGAGTCTCATTTGCCTCACCCATCATTTTGGTGAGTTCATCATAGACAATTTTTACAAATGCCTGACCTGGAGAAAGCTGAGTCATTACTTCTTGACCAAGTGCTTCTTCCTTCACCTTCGCGATAAATTCACGAGTTACAGGTAACGCCACATCGGCTTCAAGAAGTGCCATACGTACTTCACGTAAGGTATCTTTAATATTGTCTTCGGTCAGCTGCCCTGAGCCAGTAACATTTCTTAAACTCTGTGTGAGTCGTTCTGTTAAGGTATCAAACATTGCGAAATCCGCTTAAAATGGCTAGTTGCAAAAAAATCTTTCTTAAAATAGAAAATTTATGCATAAGATGCTATAGGATACTGTAGTTCGAAGCGAATTTATATCTTATATGGTGAATATTATTCATCCCCCTAAAAAAGGTTTGACATGATCAGTCTCCCCTTGGTTTACACAATTTTGGCACTTGTCTCATATACCAGTTCATTCTGGTATCTGTTTATCCATTTAATGTCAAAACGTACTCCAAATCTTTGGTGTTATGGTCTTATTGTTGTATTAGGATTGATACTTCATGGTCTTGTCTTGTCACAGGATATGATTACTCCGTTAGGGGTAAATTATGATGTATTTAATCTCATTTCCTTTACCTCTGGACTGATGTTAAGCCTAAGTTTAATTTTAAGTCTCATTCGCCCAATATTACCTCTAAATTTAATCGGCATTCCTGTTGCTGCGATTGGACTAATCCTAGGGTTTTCTTTAAGCCAATCCAATCAAACCATTGAACATCATGGAGTCGGTTTAGATACCCATATTATTTTGTCTTTGTCCGCTTATGCGGTTCTGTTAATGGCAACCATTCAAGCAGTTCTATTATGGTTTCAAGACAGAGAACTTAAGAAAAAACAAAAAAAACGTATTTGGGTCAACCTGCTCCCTCCTTTTCAAGTGATGGAATCCTTACTTTTTGATTTAATTATTACTGGGTTTGGTTTACTCACCACTGCACTAATCTTTGGTTTCTTTACCATTGATAATTTCTTTGCTCAACACCTCGCTCACAAAACTGCATTTAGTATTATTTCTTGGTTTTTATATGGAGCTTTACTAATCGGACATTACAAATTTGGTTGGCGTGGTCGTAAAGCGATTCGATTTACAATTACTGGATTCGTATTACTAGCAATCGGATTTATTGGCAGTAAATTTGTTTTAGAAATGATATTAGGGCGTTAATTTAACTGCCCCAATAAAAACTAGACAGCTTCTCTTAAAATACGTATAAACCAGTTTTTGTTTAACTAGGTAATGCATTGTGAAACTCGCACTCGCCCCTATGGAAGGTCTAACAGATCCAATTATGCGTGATGTCCTCACTCATGTTGGTCGTTTTGATTGGTGTGTGACTGAGTTTATTCGTATTACTGACAGCATTCTACCTGACCATATTTATTACAGTTTTTGTCCTGAACTAAAAACTGATGGTAAAACAGCTGCTGGAACACCAGTACATGTTCAATTTTTGGGAAATAATCCTGAAATGCTCGCAGCCAATGCTGCTAAAGTCGTTGAACTCGGTGCTCCTGCAATTGATCTAAATTTTGGATGTCCAGCTAAAACAGTCAATCGCCATCGCGGCGGTTCAGTTTTATTAGATGAACCTGAAACGGTACATCTCTTAGTCAAAGCTGTTCGTGATGCTGTACCTAAACATATTCCAGTTTCAGCAAAAATGCGACTCGGTTATTTAGATGAAAACCATACACTCGATAATGCACATGCTATTGAAGATGCCGGTGCTAGTTGGCTCACAGTTCATGCTCGAACAAAAGCCGATGGCTATACACCTCCTGCCTATTGGGAAAAAATCCAGCCGATTACTGAAGCATTGAAAATCAATGTAATTGCCAATGGTGAAATCTGGAATAATGCTGATGCCAAAGCATGTTTAGAACAATCAAATTGCCAAGATTTGATGATAGGACGTGGCGCTGTTACAACTCCAGATTTGACACTCTGTATCCGTGAGAATAGCAACCAAGCGATTTTAACATGGCAAGATTTGGTCGTATTACAACAACGTTTTTTAAGCGGACAATTCAAAACTGAAATTGGAATGATTGGTCGTTACAAGCAATGGTTAGGTATGATGACTAAAGCCTATCCGGAAGCTCAAGAATTGTGGAGCCTAGTAAAACGAGAAAAGCAACTTGAGAATATTCTTGAATATTTAAATAAAAAATAGGGAGCGATACTCCCTATTTTTTACTAATGCTCTTGATTAATTACAGACCACTAATTTTCATTTTTAAGTCAGTAACTGAAGCATTTTTAAATCCAACATTTCCAATTGAACTATTTTGTAGACCATTAAATCGATAATTAGCACTTCCAACCGCAGGAATTGTTGTCATATCATTACCTAATTTGATTTCATTTAATGATAAATCAACTGCATCAGAGGTGATACAAGTACTAGGTGTTGTAGAGCACGTGTTTACAAAATTTCCAAAAACAAAACCATCGGATTCAATACCAGCATGAAAATTATCTAAACGAAAACCTGTTAAAGGATTTGATGCTTTCATTTGAAACTTAAAATTTGCACCAATAGCTGTTGTTGTTGGATCAGTTTCAGTAGCGTAGCTAGAGACTAGCATCATATTACACCCTGTCCCAGCTCCACAAATAGAATCAATCGCCCCACCTAGACCCACCATGTAACCCTGTGGCGCTGCTCCGAGCTGAATATTCATTTTCGGTTTATTCGTAGCTAAAAACTTTATATTCAAACCGTCATTTAATCTAAGTAACTCTTTAACACCTGTATTTAATGTTGCTGTAGTTCCACCAAAAATGGTTCTTTGCGTATAAGTACCAGGAGTTGTCAAACCCATATCTGATACAGCATTTGCACCAGCCGTATAGATAGAGAATTTAGAAAATACTAACTCATCTAAATTTCCAAAAGTTATCCCGATATTCGCGAAAGCTCCATTAGTACCAGTCCCCTTATCTGTATCAATAACAGCATTTAGACTTAAGTTAGTAGAAGTACCAGCAGCTTTTGCGGTTATAGTTGGACTCGACATAGTTGAATTAGGACTTTGTGCAAGTACTAACGCAGCTCTACCACGATATTCTGTTGCAGCAACCGTCTTTGTATCCCAACCATCAGGATCAATCACAGCCATTTGTTTAAATTCAATGCTTGGGGTAGTTACATTAATATTTAAACCATCTTGACCAGTCGCAACTGATAGACTTTGATCATCCATTGGTTGCATTGCTATTACTAGAGGACTAAAAAATAGAGTTAGACATCCTAGCATCTTATTTTTATTCATCAGATTCTATCCTTAGTTTCGAGGAATAATTCCTAATTGGCCAGTAATACGTCCACCCGTCAACACCATTTCACCTAAGCGTTGTGGCTGTGCTCCCACTGTTGGAGGATAAAGATTTATATCTCGAACTCTTAATACACCCGCAATCTTTTCAGCATTTGTTGCACTATTTGCTCCACCAGTTGCTCCAATACCTGTTGTTCCAGCTGGGTTGAAAGTTAGACCTGCTTTAAAGGAGACCATACCATCACAACCAGCTGTAGGACATGTCTCTCGAGTATCTGGTGAAATAATAATTGCATTATTAAATGCAACTTTACCATCGATATTATCGAAACCTACAGTAGAACCATCTAATGGATCACTTAACTGAATTGCACTTTTCCCACCATCTTTTACAGCCTTAAGTTCTAACTCACCAACAACACTTAAGCGACTACCATCAGTACTGGTATATTCACTATTTGGTATTAAAGAAAGATCTATTTTCTTACCGTCTAAACGTAATTTAGTAGACAACAAAACATCATTATTATTTGAGAAGTCCGCTGATGAAGCTGATGCCGGTGTAGATGTCCCTTTATATAATGCTCCTGGTAAATATCCTCCTGCAATTTGTGCAGATAAGATAATCAAAATGTCTTTTAAGCTAGCATTAAAACTTCCATTTTCAAGCCCAACTGTTCCCGTACCGCGCAATAACATATCGATATTACGCAAACCAATATAACGTACTGAGTTTGTATCTGCGTTATCTAATAACAAGATTGAAGTAGTCTTTTGCTTAGTAGTATCTGTACTTCCATTCATACCCGTAGTACTCATGGCAAGTGAAAAACCTAAACGCTCAGCACCAGCTACAACAGTATATCTTGTTCCACCTAAATCATAATAGTAAGCATCTGCTGGAGCAGTTGTACCATACATGGCTAAATTTGCATTTAAATCATAGAAAGGTAATGCTAAACCCCACGTATTACCTGCAGTATCATTGATTTTAGGAATCGTTGTACCTGTCGTTCTTGCACTATTGGTAAAACGTCCGCTGCGTGAAAATGCCTGAAACTCTGCACCTCGAATAGCAGCCAGAAGCGCATAAGGATTTTGATCAGTCGTTCCATTATGAATATTTTGAACGTAATCAGCATCAGTGGTTAATGTTGTAGAACTAGAACCATTCCAATAACGACTTGTTTGCAATACTTTATTCGCTGGTAATAAAACAGTTTTTGTATCTACTAAATTTAGATAAACATTTCCTGTATCGAACGAACCTCTGTTTCTCAAATTCAAACCCGTTAATTCTCCGAATTCAAATCCGTAGGTATTAAACCCTGCGCCCCCTAGCTCCAATGTCGTCGCTTTTGTATTATCGCCTTGCAACATTGGATCATTCTTTTTAGTAAAGTCAGCTTTCATACGGAAAGCTATACCGGTATTACCAATAATATTTTGTGTTCCTGACGAACTCACCCCGTTATTCGCTTTACCTAAAATATTAGTATTATCAGGATTACCAAATTGGTTAGACGCTACATTATAAACAGGATCTGTTCGGGTAAATCCATCGTTGCTATTAGCATTTGTACCACGTATCTGTATAGAACCATTGACCATACGACCACTTGCACCTAATCGTATAAGTCCTTGAGCTTTTTCTGATGTAGCTTGACCATTTAAAGGGGTTTTAGTTCCATCTACAGAATAACGGTTATTTGGATTTACATTTTTATTCAGCATAAATTCTAAGTTTAAACCCGAATTACTCGCCGTAGAAGAATATGTATTTCCTGTAATTGTTCCAGAATTTGCAGGATCATTTACACGAGTAAAATCGACATAACCGTATGTTGTATTAGGCGTGGTACTTGTTGAAGTATTTACAGTACCATCTGCATTGTAATTAATAACTGCATCTGGTACTCCAGCTGCATTAGTTCGAACAATAAATCCTTCTGTACCATCAATGTACATTACGCCTTTAGCAAAAAAATTAAAATTAAAATTTTTCAGGATTAATTGATTGAGTGTTTGGCTTGGTGATAATCCAGTTGTTTGTCCAAGATAAATACTTGCATTTTTCGAAGCAAACGTTAATTCACTCTGACCAGTCTTACTAAATAGACCATCTCGAGTTTTAAAACTAATACTTGTATCTGAGTTAGTTTGTATCGCGATGTCCCCAACTGGACTGCCACAAGCTGTTGAGTCACAAACCTTAAACTTATTCATACTGATTAAAACAGGCGCAACTTTTAAATTGAAGTCTAATCCTGCCTTATTGGATTCACTACCAGTATTCATTTGGATATTGATATTAGGTCTTACTGTTGGTGATGAGCTATGCGATTGAATTTTGAAATTCTCAGCTTCAGCTCGTAAGGTGGTGTCAGTTGCTTTTCCTGCACTTCCACGTCCTGCATTATCTTGCCAAAAGAAAGTCCCTACATTCAACTCTTTAAAATCTAAATTAACATTTAACCCATCTTGTGCGTTAACGTCACGCATAGATGTATCATCTAATGCTTGTAAAGCATAAGTAGAGTTGCTAACTAATAAAATACTTACAGCTAGAGTATTAAGGACAAAATATCGTGTCTGTAGCTTCTGATTTTTCTTTTCCATTGTTCAATCCTTTGAATTCAATAAAATTTAACAACGAGCATGATTACTACATGCAAAAATTTGTACCTTACCATCTATTGCAAGATTGCCATTCATTTGTAAACCGATAAAACCTTTTTCTCGGCCAGTGTCATAATTATTTGCTGTTGTCACAGTAATAGGTGAAGAAGTCCCAATTACACCTGTACTTTGCGGAACTGCACTAAATGTTCCTGTTTTTAAGAATCCATAATCTTGCGGGTTAGTGCTTGTACCCTCTATCAGATTACCATTAGTATCATAATATGAAAGGACAGAGCCCGTATCTTGCTCAATTGATAATGCATTAAAGCCAAAATTACGAATTTGAATTGGCTTACTACTATCAAAAGTAAATTGCATAGCAGGCTTAATTACCGTACCAGTGCCAGTTTTTGGAAGGTATTCTAAATCAACTGCATCTAAGCCTAATTTCTGGATATTCAAAGTACCCTGCAATCCTTTGAAGACCACCCAAAGTTTACGTCCTTTATTATCTATACTAGGATCACTAGCTGCCATCGACCAAACTGGATCATTTGCATCCGCTGAACCCTGTTGTACAAAGCGTTTATTTACAGAAATTGCTAGACGACAATACTCTAAGCGTGCTGGATCGCAGTTAAAAGTTGGTGTAATTCCTGCCAATAAATCGCTATCACTTAAGATATTATGGTTTAAGGAGAGTTTAAATGATAAATCTGCCCCACCCTGTCCTTGTATAGACTGAAGTGTTTGATTATCCAAAGCTTGTAATTCAGCATGAGATAAATTAGTTATGGATAATAGGAGTAAAATCGCTATTTTTTTCATCTTAATACTCCTATAGTCCTTTCGTGGTTAATTTCATATGTTGAATTAAAAGCCCATCAATTACTGCTGAACCATAGTTATTCATTGCCGAAGGGTTCACACCACCAGTTGGAACTGCTGGAGCAGGATCATTAGCGCTGCCATATAAAATTTTCTCTAAACCACCATTAACATTAAACCATCTTGCCTCATTATTACGTGTACCAAATGCCCATTGTCTATTTTCTGCTTTCGCCGCTGTAGAGTCCAATATTGTTAAACGACTTAAACCTTTAACACCTTCTCCTGATTGGCTTGTTCCAGCACACATACCATTTCCTGTCTCACCAGGCCAACACTCATCAAGACCTGCAATAAATCCACCTAGAGTTAAGTTATTTAAATTTTCTGCACTTGTGACGCTACCTTTTTGACCAACCACAGCACTGCCACCATTTACAGGCGTGCCGCCTAAACAAGCAAATGCTGTAGTACAGTACCTTGCATATGTTCCATCAGTATTACCAAAAACTTTTGTACCATCTGCATTAACACTATCCAAATATATCCAGTCCTCATGGTAACCTTGTGTTGTGAACCAACGATATTCAACTACATCAGGTGAAAATATAACACCACTAGCTTTAATTGTATGCCCATCATAAGGGTCTGTTATTGTACTGTTAGCACCTGTCAATCCTCCCTCTGATCTCAAAAGATAACGATCTGTCACCAGGTAATTCGTATCAACACGTTGACGACGTTGTTGGTACTGCACCTCATTGTAAATCTTTGTTCCTGATATCCCTGTTCTTGAAACAGGCTGACCAAAGAATACTCCCATTGACTCAACACCATCATAAGCCAACAACGTCTTTCCACCATCAGGGCTATAAGCTGTACCAATACTAATACTACTGTGTGTTGCTAATTTAGTACCATTTGCCAAATTATAGTTTGTACGCGCAGAACCACCTTGGTAACCAGAGATAGTAGAATCACCACATTGATACACGTTACAAGTCGAACCTAAATAACTATTATCTAAGCCAGAATAGTCTGTGTAAATTTTCTTGTAAATTTCAGGTTTATTTGGAATACGAGCTATTTCTAAACTAAAATTGCGACCATCAGACCCCAAAATTACAGGTTGATATAGACTTCCTAATACAAGGTTGATATTCGGATAATAGAGATACAATCCTTCATTAGCCTCAAATGTTGGTGCAACAGTTCCATTTAAAGCTGGTGTTGATAAATTTGATTGTACTGTTGGGTTAGCAGCAGATGTCGTTTCTTTTGTACTTATACGCAATACTTTGTCACCAGCTTGGAATCCAGTAGGTAAATTCCACGATGCACCTGATACAGTATCATTGACCTTGCGATCTCTGAATCTGAATTGACAATTAGCATCACTAAAACTTATTGAAGCGTCACCACAACCTGTCGTTGCAGTTCTCCAACCCGCTGTTGTAGAGTAGTTTGTACCACCATCTATACTATAGGTACGAGATGCTGTACCGGGATTGTAGACAGCCTTGAAGTTTTGACTGTCACCACTATTTATACGAAAAACACCTGAGACGCCTAAAGTGTTATTATAAAAGGCACTCATACCATTATTATTGCTCGAGCCACCTAAGGTTTGAAATATTTGTAAATTACTGCCATTTACTCCAAAACCATTTGCAATAGCTTGCAAACGTAAACGATTCGCTCGATCGCCAGCTGAAGCCTCAGCAGCAGTTTGTGTGGAGCTAAATAATTCTCCGAGTTTAAATTGATTAGGGTCACCTTCAGGTTTACTTTGATCCCGTACAAAAGCATCAACCCATAGTGAAAGCTTTAAATTATAGGCATCTACACCTGTTTTTGTCCCAGTTTCATATAATGGTGCTTCAAGGTTTAGATATGTAACCGTTCCGTTTGTACCAGAAAAATCAGGAACATTTGTTGCTGTTGCAGCTTTGAGCACCCAAGGGTTATTTGCTGTTCCCCAGCTTGCAATCTTGGAACCAAATCGGTTATTTGAGTCATTATCATTTTTGGATAAAGCCAAACCATACAAGTATAGATCTGCTTTACCAACAGAGTGATCAGCTGTAGTCACTGACCCATCGTTGTTCGTATCTTGAACCATAGAGGTTAAACCACCTACTGGAACATAATGGATATAGCCGGTATCTTTACTTCTATCAGTTAGAGATGTTTCATTACCTGCTTTATCTCCACGCAAGACAAAAGAAAAGTCTGTAGGTAAAATTGCAACACCTTCACCAGTCGTTTGGCTTAAAGCATCGTCAGAAATTTCCTCCAGTGCAAAAGCATATTTACTTAAACACAGACCAATCAACGTTGCTAGCACAGTTCGTTTGAATGATACCGTATAAAGTGTAGTCATCTTGACCTTCCTATTCCACGATGCTCCGCATCATCATTATTTTTCTCAATTTTTTTGAGTGATTTAACTGCTACACAAAGAGTACTTTCGAGCTTCACTCGAGATAAAGGGCAAATTTCACCCACGCAATCTCAGTTTTATTATGCCGAATAATTACACAAAAGCAAAACAAAGCTGTCAAATGTTACATATTTCCGATAGATGAAAATACAACTAAAATCAGCTCACTTATCAACATACTAATTTTTAAAAGTATTCCCTACAGGTCTCAGATTCTCACATAAAAAGTGCTGCTTATCGTGTTAAAACATGTCTGCTATTGATTAGATCGTATACTTAACAAATATCTCAATATCATTCCTATCAATCGTTAATATTCTTAGATGGGAAAACCATCATAATTTTATTATTAATTTTTATAATTGAGACACAAAACAACAAATAAAGTCATCATTGATAACAATAAATCGCCACTATCTTATTAAGTATTTTCTAACATCATTCAGAAATCTAAGAATAAAAAAAGCAGCATAAGCTGCTTAAATTTAAAATATTAAAAATCAACAGAACTTCAAGTTACCATAACAGTTTGGTGTAAAATATTGATTACCTAAAGTTAGACCGTTTACAGTCAAACCCAAATTAGATAATGCAAAGCCACCTGTTGCCCCCGTAGGTCCAATCTGAATACCTAATGCCTCATTACCACTAATCAATCCGCCTAAATCACTTGTTGATGGTCGGTTGTTTGCTAGGTAAGCATTTACTTGCTGAGCAATTTGTGGATGAACACATTGTTGTGGTACCGCAGTTGTACCTTCACACAAATTAACTGGATTTGTTGGAACAATAGTTCCCAAATCAACACCATCTTTAACACTCAACCACCAACCTGGTGAAGTAATATCATCTAAAGGTTGGCCTGGCCATAGAAGATTTTGTGACTGTAAACTTAGAGATGCTCCAGAATTAAGAGGTAAAGAGTGAATCAAGCCTAATGGTTGATTAACAGTAACACTCGCAGTAATATTTTTCACTTTTGTATACATGTTTACGTAATAACTACTACCCGCAACAATACAACCAATACCACTACAACCATCAACTTTAGCTCTTATAGAAGCTAAAACATTTGTATTGTTATTTGCCTGATTTGGATCATTAACACCCCCTTGTGTACCTACTGCAGAGATATTATTTGGATTCAAATAGACAATATTACCACCAGCTCCATCAGAAATTGTTGTACTTCCAATCGTATATGTTGGTTTCACAGGGAAAGTACTACCATTAGAAGACAGACCATAACTATTACATTGACTACTTCCACTACCACAGTTACTGTTATTGAAATCACGTCCCAAAACTAAATCTGGTAGTTGCACCACAGGATTGAGAGATAGAACCGTAGGCATACGATTACCTTTAATCGTAAATCCAGGAATTTCAAAACCAACATTTTTAAATCCTGGTACCCAAAATCCACCTTGATCTAAATGGAATTTAGCAACCGTACCTAAAGGGGCATTTAATGAACCTGAAATTCTGTTATAAGGATCAGAAGCATCAAAATAACTTGGCGCAGTTTCAACTACACCTTTAATTTTACCAGAACTATCTGAGCGGACAGGTATATAACCAGATAAAGCATTAACACCATTTGGAACAGCAGAGTTTTCTGTTCCAATCGTTAATAATCCTTGTGCTTTTTCTGAACTAACACGAAAACCGATCATTTCTCGCGTAGCTGCAGAACCTGGATTTTTAATGGCAAATTCTATGAATGGATTTGTTAATTTTGCTGAACTACCAACACGATTTGTACGGTTTTGATCACTGCCAGCATCTGTTGCTGGATTACCTGTAATGCCAGGGTTACCACTCAAACTCACATTATCTAAATCAATATCACAACCAGGCCCATTACGACCACCACAACCTAATTGTAATTTCTTAATATTCACATTAAGTTCTAGCTCAGCTTCCATGCCTAACTTATAAAACCCGACCGTTTGATCACCACCAGATCTAGCTCTTTCCAAGTTCGCAGCATCAGTAGGAGCAATATATGACAAACTCATTAATGCTTGACCAGTTGTAGCGGACATTTCAGTATCAGTTAAGCTTGTTAAAGTAGAAGTAGCATTAGCAGTATTCAAGCACAATCCGCCCAAAGCCAACAATGCCAAATGAAGAGACTTAAACCGTCGCATGAAACCGACCTCCATGTTCTAAACATCCATATTTTTTTTATAGGTGTTATGCCAAACCACAACTCACGCTTTAGATGAGCTTAAAGTGATTTTGTACAAAAACAAACCAAATTATATTCATTCTATCTTATTTTTATCAAAATACTAGCTTCATTCATCTGAACTATTTTTAACGATAAAGTATTTTGTAAGAAATGATATGTAGAAAAAAGCCCATCATGTTATAGATGGGCTTTTTATTAGGTCTTAGGTAAAGTCACACCTGTCTGACCTTGATATTTACCACCACGATCTTTATATGATGTTTCACATACTTCATCGCTTTCAAAGAAAAGCATTTGTGCGACACCCTCACCCGCATAGATACGCGCAGGTAAGTTTGTAGTATTGGAAAATTCTAAAGTAACGTGACCTTCCCACTCAGGCTCTAACGGCGTCACATTTACAATAATACCGCAACGCGCATAAGTCGACTTACCCAAACAAACAGTAAGTACATTTCGAGGAATACGGAAATATTCGATGGTACGCGCTAAGGCAAATGAGTTTGGTGGGATGATACAAACGTCTGATTCGATATCAATAAAGCTTTTATCGTCAAAGTTTTTAGGATCAACAATCGCTGAATGAACGTTGGTAAATACTTTGAATTCACGTGCGCATCGAACATCATAGCCATAGCTCGACACCCCATAAGAAATCAACTTTTCGCCATTTTCACCATAACGAACTTGATTCTCTGCATAAGGTTCAATCATGCCGTGTTTTTCGCTCATTTCACGAATCCAACGATCAGATTTTATTGCCATGACTTTTTTCCAAAATCTAAATTAATGATTGGCAGGTACTTTAACGTAAATCATCATTAATGAAAATAAGACTGCTATCCTGATAGGCAGAATAGCAGAGATACTTTATAAATTGATTAATGCAGAATAGCTGATCGGGATTGAAAAACTAATAAGCACAACAGATGCTGTACGTTGTAATTTTGATTGTGAAAGCCATTTAACCTTATTGGTCGCCAACATGGCTCCGACAGAAATCCAAAACAGAGCAATCGGCAGAATCAAACCAACAAAAGCACTCATATGCGCTAAGTAGATATCTTGGCTCTTCCATGCAACTGCTGGAAAAATAGCAGAAGCAAACAACAACGCTTTAGGATTTAAAAGCGTAGCAAACAATAATTCACGTGGGCGAATAGTTGGTTGATTTAATGCCACTTGTTGATTCGCTGTACGCCAAAGCTTAATCGCCAAATACAAAATATAGCCAGCGCTCATTAATTTTAAAAAGGTGGGAAGTAATGGTAAAGCTGTTGATACTTTGCCAATCAACATCCCCCAAGCTGTTATAGCAACGATATAACCCAATGCTTCAGCCGGAATAAGTAAAAGTGATTTGCGTACACCAACCTGTACACCAGATGATGCCAATAATGTGTTGGTTGGGCCAGGAGTAAATAATATGGTTATAACTAAACCAATGAAAAACCATGAAATCATTGAATGACCTCACTAAAGGATTCTCTGAGATTAATTCAATTACAATTTTATAGCAAAAAAATAACTGTAAGCACTTATAACGTTAATTTCACTACAATTATTTAACTATTTATTTTATTTCATCTTTATAAATTTCAAGTAGCTCGCTACTGAACAGTCACCTAGATATCTGTGTATATTTAAAGTACGATTACCGTGAATTTTTGAATAACATTTTACTGATTAAATTAAGATCTAGCATGAAATTTAAGCTAAACCTAAGCAAAAAGTGCTATTTTATAATCAGTTGATCACACTATTTCCATTCTTCTACTCGCCAATATTTTATGCCTAAGCAATTTTTTCATAAGTGGCTTCCTTCATCAGAGAAAGTTGCTCAACTCAAGTTTATGCGCATTTTTGGGCAAAGTACCTTAAATCCTTTACTTTGGTATGTGAATCGTCACTCTATCGCCAAAGCGATGTTTATTGGTACCTTTTGGGGCATATTACCTGTACCTTTCCATAGTTTATTTATTATTCTGACAATCCTATGGTTTGAGGTTAATTTGCCGATCGGACTGTGTATGGCATGGCTGACCAATCCTCTCACTGTAGTTCCTATACTTTATTTAGGCTTTTGGTTTGGTACTAAGATTTATCATGTCAATATGATTGATCAAGAGATGTTATTGGGTGTGCTACATCAAATCATCAATTGGTTGAAGAACTTTGGACATGGACATATAGACTTGAGTCTGGCAAAAATCTTAATTTCAGGTTTAGTGATAGAAGCCATTCTGTTTGCTTTACTGTTTTATTGTGCAACTCACCTCTTATGGCGCTGGTTTGTTATAAAAAGTTGGAAAAATAGAATTCAAAATAATCAAGAAGAAATCATGTAGCTGATTTCTTCTAGGTCTTTAGTTTTTATCCAATTGTTGTTTCATGTATTGTTCAACCACATCAAGCACATAGTCCTGACATGCCTCACCCGTAGCAGGATTATATGCACCATTGTTAGTAATATTATTAGATAAAATTCTTATACCTAAAAATGGAACATTAAACTGTTGTGCAATCTGTGCGACGGAAGCTGCCTCCATTTCCTCTACAGAAGTTTGATAATTAGTATGGAAAAACTGGATTCGATCTAGCTCATTATTCCAAACATCTGCTGAACCAATCGTTCCCTCAACCACATTCCCTTTGCTATAAGAAGTTTTTGCTTTATGTGCAGCGATCAGTAACTGTTGATCACCTTCAAATTTGCGTATCGCAATCGGTTCAGGGTCAGACTCATCTTCTGGTAACACATCAAATGCCTCTGTCCATGCCAATGAGTTTGAACCACTCCCTATCGGTAATCTTGGTGTTCTAAACGCACCAATATTTGTCGTGTATTTACCTAATACAATATCAAACACGTTTAAAGCAGGATCATGCCCGCCTGATGTACCTTGGTTAATAATTGCAATGGGTTTATATCGCTCAATTGCAAGTGCTGTAGCTGCGGCAGAATTACTCATACCCATACGTGTTTTGGACACGATCACTGGATAACCTTTATAAGTTCCTTTCCAAAACTTCCATCCACCCACTGTTTCAACACTGACGTTATCTAATTTTGATGCCATACGTTCAGATTCGACAGGTAAAGCACCTTGGATCACGATGGGTTGTAATTTAGTTTCTAATTGCTCAGTCTCTTTTAGAGAATCATCACCATTACAAGCACTCAGTAAAAATGCACTACACAATCCCAGAATACTTACAGCTCTTTTGACGGACTTCATATCATCACTCAAAAATAAAATAGTGATGAAGCAACTCTCATGCTATATTTTACCAAACGATATATTTGCAACATCAAACAAAGAAAAGCCCAACGAAATG
Source organism: Acinetobacter sp. AOR34_HL (assembly GCF_027854795.1). Taxonomy (NCBI): domain Bacteria; kingdom Pseudomonadati; phylum Pseudomonadota; class Gammaproteobacteria; order Moraxellales; family Moraxellaceae; genus Acinetobacter; species Acinetobacter sp. AOR34_HL. The sequence continues at coordinate 60,106 of NZ_JAKTID010000059.1, forward strand.
TTGGGCCGAACTTAAAAATAACCATCAGTTAGAAAATGCGCTTGTCATCTCTCTGACGTTTTGGAAGTTTTTCCAGCTGTTTTAAGACACTTTCCGCAATATTGATATAGCTTTCAGAAGCGACATCTTGTGCAATGACACTTGGTTTACCATTATCGGCATTCTCTCGGATTTTTGCATCTAAAGGTAAACGACCTAGTAAAGGTATGTCATATTGTTCAGAAAGCTGATCACCACCACCCGTACCAAATATTTGCTCTTCATGTCCACAGTTAGAACAAACATGTGTTGACATATTCTCAATCACACCGAGTACAGGAATATTCACTTTATTAAATAATTCAATCCCTTTTACCGCATCCATTAAGGCAACATTTTGCGGTGTAGTAACAATTACCGCACCAGTCACTGGGATACGCTGTGCAAGCGTTAATTGAATATCGCCAGTACCTGGTGGCATGTCGATAACCAATATATCCAAATCTGGCCACAGAGTTTGATTAAATAACTGCATCAATGCGCCAGTGGCTTTAGGACCACGCCATGCTACAGGAGTATTATGCGCACCAATCAGATGTCCGATTGAAATCACGGCCATTCCATAAGCATCTAAAGGAACAAAATGTTCATTTTCAATCTGTGGTGTGCGACCAGCATTGCCTAACATAGTTGGAATACTTGGACCATAAATATCTGCATCCAACACCCCAACTTTTAAACCAAGTTTTTGCAATGCGAGCGCAAGATTCACAGTTGTGGTTGATTTACCTACACCACCTTTACCCGATGAAACCAAGATTACGTTTTGAATACGTGGATGTGGAGCAACATCTCGTTGTTGTGGCGCAGCTTTTTCAATCGGAGGATTATTTGGGTCTGCTTCAGCTTTCGGAGATGCATCCATTACTGGAGGAAGCTTGGTGTTTTGTTCTTTTGGCTTAGATGAACAACTATGTCCCGCCTCGCCATGGGCAGCATGTTTCTGCTGAATAATATGCAGATTGAGTTCTTGGATACCACACTTTTCTAAGGCATCTGCAAGTTCATCATGGATTTGTTGTAAATGATCTTTTTCTTCAGGAAATGTATTGATCGTGAGCTGTAGGATGCGACCTTGAACATTGACTTGGCTGATACGATCTTTCAAGGCATTTTCAGAGTTTGGAAGAATATAATTTTGAAGGACTGTTCGGATTTCATCTTCCTTCACTTCTTGCGCAGGCGAAAAAACGGATTTTAAGGAAGAAAGCCACGACATTTTGTACTCCAAAAACTGATCATACTCACTGAATGTGGTTAGTTTAGCAGTATTGAAGATTCGACGCTCATATCAAAGACCGTAATTGCTCAATTTTATGTCGCAATTTATCTTTGTCTATCAGCGTCGATTGTTAAAGCTTTATCGTGATTAACCTTTGAATTTATTGATCGTATCAGTGGCAGCTTTCTTTAAATCATCTAACTTGCTGCTAGCTTGAGCTTTCAGATCATCAAATTTTGCAGCTGCCTCATCTTTTAACTCAGCTGCTTTGGCTTTTGCATCTTCTAATTTATGCGTTGCCTCTTCTTTTAAATGATCTAATTTCTCTTTGGCAGCATGTTGAGTATCCGCCAGTTTTTCTTTTAACTCATCTGCTTTAGCTAATAATGCAGCTTTACTTTCACCGTATTGATCGCTTGCATTGGTCTTTAAATCATCTAAAGCTTGCTCGCCCTTTTGCTTCAACTGATTGGCTTTATCTTTAGCTTGCTGTAAATCAGCTTTAGTTTGATCAATATCTTTCGCTGCAAAGTTTTTTACATCCTCCACAGTTTCCTGACCTTTTTGTTTGATATCACTTCCAAGCTCGCTGACTTTATCTTTAGCCTGCTGAAAGTCTGCTTTGGTTTGCTCTAAATCTTTTGCTGCGAACTGTTTTAACTGATCAATTTTGTCATTACTCATGTCTTGTTCCTCTTGTTATTTCGTAAAAGCTGTCGTTGATTTCTATTACAGTTATACAAGATTCTGCCTACACTTATCGTGTTTGCTGCAAATTGAAACAAATGGGATACAGGATGATTCAAATTTATTGCTGATTAATAACCATTTGAATTTTCATATATAAAAATCATATAAATGCATAACACAACTAAATTACTTGATACGATCAAACTGCTGAATCTCATACAATACATGCCAATTTAATGGATGATCTTGAGCTAAAGCAGGATGTTGAAATTCTGCTAATTTTCTCATCCCTAAGCTTTGCATAAGCGCTTGTGATCGCAGATTTTCTAAAGTGGTAAAAGACACAACATTTTCAAGCTGCAAATGATTAAAAGCAAAATCTAAGGCTGCATTTGCTGCTTCTTTTGCATAACCTTTGCCCCAAAATGCTTGATCTAAGCGCCAGCCAATTTCAACACAGGGTGAAAATGAAAACTGTGTGGGTTGATCATGTAATCCTACCAAGCCTATCAATTGCTGAGTCTGTTTTAATTCTACTGCCCAAAAGCCCCAACCCTGTTTTTCAATAATTTCCTTTAATTTATCTATATATACATCGCTTTCAGCGCGCGTTAAAACTTTTGGAAAATACCGCATAACCTCTGGATTAGCACTCATCTCTGCAAAAGGTAAATAATCCGTGTCTCGCCATTGGCGTAAAATCAGCCTTGGTGTTTCGATCATTTTTAGAACCATTAAATTTGTATTAAAAACTATTCACAATATAGAGAATTAGATCAGATATACTTTTGCGCTATCGTGAAATTAACCTAACTTATAAAGCTTTATATATGAATGAAAATGAACTTCTAGAAATTCAAAATGAACTGCAAGCTCAACAAAAGCGCCTGAACTATATTCTTTCGAGTAAAAGAAGAATACAAAGCATGATTGATTCTTTTGAAGGTGATTTAGCAGAACAATTACTTCCTGTCATTCATAATGAAAGCAACGATTATGCTGGAATCGCAACAAGTTTGGCACTTTCAATTTGTTGGAAATTTTCAAAAGTTGAATTTCCAAATACCGTTCATTGGTGCAGTGAATTAAGTATCAGCGATCTACAAGTTAAAGATGAATTTACCGCTGTAATTAAAGCCCAAGCTTGGTTGGGAACTTTAGGAAGTGATGAGCTTTGGCAAACGCCACTCTTTGCCGAAATTACAGTTGATCCAAAAACCAATAGTTTAAAAAGCTATCACATCCATTTCTTATCTAAAGGGAAAATCATCTCTTTAAGAAAGAACGCTAAGCAAAGTGTTACCGTTAAGCAGATGCAGAGTATGTAATCCTTTGGGATACATACTTTTTTAATCAAAATAAGATCATGTTCTTCTTTTGATTTACTTTATTCATCACAAAATAACAACTGTTCGCCCCCATACAACTCAAAGCCAAAATCGGCAGCATCATGAAATACATCACAACACCAATTTTTAAAGTTGAAAAATCAATGTGGTTCACTTGATCTTCGAAGAGGATCATTAAGACCAGTAAAGCCCAAGCAATTAAGATCACAAAACTTATTTTTAAAAACTGGTATAAATCAAAAATCTGAGTGGGCAATTTCAATACTGCAAAAACAATCAGATAAAAGATCAAACCCAAAACGATGAGTATTGGGGTCAAATACATCATAACTTCCATGCCATCACTGACTACATGAAGCAGATGATTCTGTCGATAATTTAAGAACAAACAAAATGGAATCACAAAACTAAAAACAGAAACTAAACTGGCTGAGACTGATGAAAAAACTAATGACCAAGACCTCATTTTTATTTTCCTCTCTTTGATATTGTGATTATTCTCGATCAAACAGATGTACTTTGATTGAAGCCAAAGTGAAGCTTGTATGAAGTTTCAAAATAAGATTCCCTTCAGGCTAAAAAGATTTCACCGATTCCCTTGTGCAAGTCGCTCTTAAGTCATGTAAAATCATCCACCTTGTAAATACGAATGAGAGAACAATATCCGTGCGTAAAATTTTAGTCACCAATGCCCTTCCTTATGCCAATGGTCCTATCCATATGGGTCACTTACTCGGTTATATCCAAGCAGATATTTGGGTTCGTGCGATGCGTGCAATGGGTCATGACGTGACTTACGTATGTGCGGATGATGCTCATGGCACAGCGATCATGTTACGTGCTGAAGCGAATGGCATTAGCCCTGAAGCGCAAATTGCCAATGTTCAGAAAGAACACATTCGTGATTTTGATGGTTTTGGTGTGCATTTCGATCATTATGATTCAACTCATAGCGATGCAAACAAAGCACGTGCATCTGAGATTTATATTAAAAACCGTGAAGCAGGCAATATCGCTGTTCGCCCTGTCACACAATTATTTGATCCTGAAAAAGGCATGTTCTTGTCTGATCGTTTCATTAAAGGCACGTGCCCGAAATGTAAAGCGGAAGATCAATACGGCGACTCATGTGAAGTCTGCGGTACAACCTATAACGCGACCGAGTTATTAAACCCACGCTCAACATTGAGTGGTGCAACGCCAGTTGAGAAATCATCAGATCACTATTTCTTTAAACTACCGAATTTCTCAGAATACTTACAGAAATGGACACGTGATCAAGGTCGTTTACCATTGTCTATTGCCAACAAGCTAGATGAATGGTTTGAATCGGGTTTATCAGATTGGGATATTTCGCGTGATGCGCCTTATTTCGGTTTTGAAATTCCAGATGCTCCAAACAAATATTTCTATGTTTGGGTAGACGCTCCGATTGGTTATATGTCGAGTTTTGAAAACTACATCAAAGCTAAACGTCCTGATCTAAGCTTTGATGACTTTTGGAAAAAAGACAGCGACAAAGAAGTCTATCACTTTATCGGTAAAGACATCGTTTACTTCCATGCACTGTTTTGGCCTGCAATGCTTGAAGGTGCGAACTACCGCACGCCATCTGGTTTATTCGTAAATGGTTTCTTGACAGTGAATGGTCAGAAGATGTCAAAATCTCGCGGTACATTCATTAAAGCTGAAACTTATTTACAGCACTTGAACCCAGAATATTTACGTTATTACTTTGCTTCTAAGCTTTCTGACAAAGTTGAAGATTCGGATTTGAATTTGGATGACTTCGTACAGAAAGTGAATTCTGACCTTGTAGGTAAAGTGGTAAATATTGCCAGCCGTTGTGCAAAATTCATTAACAGCAATTTCAATAATACGCTTTCAAACACATGCGCTGAACCTGAATTGGTTCAAAGCTTTATTGATGCGGGCGATTCAATTGCTCAAGTCTATGAAGCACGTGAATTCTCTGCTGCTATTCGTGAAATCATGGCTCTTGCTGACAAAGCGAATCAATATATTGATGAGAAAAAACCGTGGGCGCTTGCGAAGCAAGAAGGTCAAGAACAACAAGTTCATGATGTTTGCTCAGTTGGTATCAACTTATTCCGTCAGCTTGCAATTTACTTGGCTCCAGTGCTTCCAACACTTGCGGCTCAAGTTCAGTCTTTCTTACAACTTGAAAGCTTTGACTTTGCATCACGTCAGCAAATCCTCGTTGCACACGAAATTGCTCAATTCCAACCGCTTATGCAGCGTGTTGATCCTAAAGCAGTTGCAGCCATGGTTGATGCATCTAAAGATTCTTTAGCTGCTGCGGCAGAAGCACCAAAAGTGGAAAAGAAAAAAGAAAAGAAAGCTGAGAAGAAGCCTGAGCCTAAAGTGGGTGAAGCTGAAATCATTGGTATTGAAGACTTTATGAAAGTTGACCTTCGTGTAGCTGAAGTTTTAGAAGCTTCAACTGTCGAAGGTTCTGATAAATTGCTTCAACTCACTTTAAATGTAGGCGAAGCTGAACCACGTAATGTGTTTAGTGGCATTCGTGAGTTCTATCAGCCAGAAGATTTAAAAGGCAAATTGGTGGTGATGGTGGCTAACCTTGCACCGCGTAAGATGCGCTTTGGTATTTCTAACGGTATGGTACTTGCCGCGGGTAATGGTGAAGGTGTTTGGGTGATTTCACCTGAATCTGGCGCTAAACCAGGCGATAAAGTGTCTTAAGGTTTTAAATGTTAGACAAGAAAAGCCTCTACTAATGTAGGGGCTTTTTTAATTAATTCCACTATTTAATATGTCTAGAAATATATATTCTAGGTTTTAAGCCAAAAAACTCTACACGTTTTTTCCATGAATCAAGAGCTAACAAAAATTGAATAGAATTTATTTCAATGATAGATGAAATAGTTTTGTCATAAACAATCCATAATGCCACTGCCTTTAACTCACAATTAAGTGAAATTATATTTTGTTTGATTAACTCGAGTGAACTTTTTGATTGCTCAATATTATAAATTAGATCCTGAGTTGTACTAGGAATTTTCACAGAAATTATTTCATTATCCTTAAGCAAATCAGCTACTTCTATTTTATATTTTTTACCATCCGGATCTAATGATCGTATTATTTCCAATTGACGATCTAACAACTCATATCCATTAACCTCACTCATTTTTTTATTAAAGTAATATTCACGATATTTTAACTTATCAGTGCCAGTATCATTAGCTATTTCTTTTTCTTTTTGTGATTTCCAATCTAAATATTCTTTCTCAATTAGTGCATCACTGGGAACTATTTCAATCCCTACCAATGATTTTTTTAAATAATCCATAAATGTTTGATTAAACTTAAACCATTTTCCATTTTTTAGAAAATAATTATATCCCTCATATTCTGTATAAAAATCTAAAAGTTCTTTTAAGTCTTTAGTTAATCTACTACTTTCTTCACGCTTGAATCTTACTTTTACATCATCAAGATTATTAATTTGATTTTCTTTCAAAAAATTTGAAATTTTTACAATATCTAAGCTATTTCCTATATCAAGCTTTTCAACTTCTTTTCGTCCTTGTTTAAAAACCAATTCATAATTATATTCATTAAATCTAAAAATAATATTGATTCCTGATATACTAATTTCTTCAACACCGACATTAGCCTGATTATTAATTATTTTAGTTAAAATTTCTGAGTTAAGATCATTAATTAATATTTCATCTGATATTAGCTCTAATTTTGGTAATCTAATAATTTCATCGCCACTCATACTATCTGAAATATCATTAAGTATTTTTGATAGCTCGCAAGGTTCTTTACTTATATCCAGCTGAATAGAGTCTGCAAAAACTATATTTTTATCCCCCCATACCTCTGTATTTGAAGCTTTCAATTTTAAATGCTCAACTGATTCTCCAGAATCATAACTATCTTTATTAAAATTTTCATAAGAAGAAACTTCATGACGTTTAGTTCCTGTGAAATATCGGCTTTTCTTTAAAAGAATAGACTGCTCATTAGCCATACGTATAGCTAAGCTAATTCCAAAATCCAATTCAATGAATTTTGACAAATAAAAATGAGATTTACCTAAACTAACAGCATAAATTTCTTTTGGGTTATCTTCATTTTTACAGATTAACAAACCAAAATAGAAAATATTTTTGGGTAGTTCATCTGGCAAATTTAAAAAGTCTTTATAAGTTTCAAACCACCAAATCTCATTTCCTTTAATTTCTTCTGAGAAAAAGAAGGTCATCTCATAATTGTCATAATTTTGAGTTTTTTGCTTAACTAAACCAACAGATTCAATTTTATTTAACAAATCAACATATTTATCATTTTTGATTCTATAAATATTATATGTATTCCCCATACAACCCTCATCAAATAAAATAAGCTTAATGACAAATTAATTTTTATATATCCAATATTATAATAATCAAGATTTAAAGTAATATGCAATAAATATTTTTAAGCCAATAAGAACAATAAAATCAAACAGTTACTCACATTCCAATTTGCAAGATAAAACAGCAAATTCAATTTAATATCGTTTTTCTTTTAAAGCATAGATATCCATGCTAAAAAGTAGACAATTCAATTAAAATTGAGAATATCTATAAATGAAAAAAACTGCCCTACTCCTTTCAGCATCATTCTTGAGCAGCTTCCCTTTACCCACCCACGCAGAGACAAGCAAAACCCTGCCAGTCATTGAACAACAAAAACAGGTTGCGGGTTTCTATCAACACCAAGTCGGTGATGTACAAATCACTGCCCTGCTCGATGGTACAAACTTTATGTCACCAAACTTGTTTAAAGACATACCGCAACAACAAGTTCACGAGATTTTAAAGAAATATTATGCTGATCAAGAGAAAGGTATACAGACCTCAGTGAATGCCTTCCTCGTCAATACAGGAAAATCTCTGGTATTAGTGGATAGCGGTGCAGCCAGTTGTTTCGGCTCACATTTAGGTTCAGTGTTAACCAATCTAAAAGCATCAGGCTATCAACCTGAACAAGTTGATACCATTCTACTCACGCATCTACATCCCGACCATGTCTGTGGTATCAGTAAAGATGGTATTGCCAATTTCCCTAATGCAACCGTGTACGTATCAAATGATGAAGCAAGTTTTTGGTTAGATCCGAAACAAGCAGCAAAACTACCGAAAGAAAAACAAGCCAATTACTCAGGTACGGTTGAGAAAATTAAACAAGCGATTGCGCCTTACCAAGCCAAACAACGCTTTAAAACCTATAAACTCGGTGATGACATTCATGGTTTTAAAGTCATTAATACGGCAGGACATACACCAGGGCATTTTAGCTATGAGCTAAAAACCAAAGATGAAAACGTGGTGTTTATTGGAGATATCGTACATTCACATACTGTGCAATTTGATAAGCCTGAAACGGCAATTGAATACGATATAGACCCGAAAAAAGCCGTTGAAACGCGTTTAAAGCAATTCGCTGATTTTGCTAAAAAAGGACAAACCATCGCTGCACCACATTTACCTTTCCCCGGCATTGGACACATTTATTCAACCGATGGAAAAAGCTATCAATGGATTCCAACTCATTTCAAAGATTAAATGTTTTTATTTAGAATTAGCCCATAAAAAAGCGGCCTTCTTGGTCGCTTCTTTTATCACTTCATTCCAAAGATCAACTTCAATCCAAGCAAGGTCATGACACCACCTGCGATACGATCAAAAACAGCTTTAGATTTTAAATAAACTTTACGTGGTCCTTCTGCTGACAATGCAACAGCCACTAGAGAATACCAACCTGTATCAATAAAGAAACACAAAATTGGCAACACCACATAGAAATAAGTTGGAATTTCTTTAGGTAATAAAGCAGTAAAAATACTGGCAAGCACGATTGCAATTTTAGGATTACTCAACTGCGTGATAAGACCTAAACGAAAAGCTTGTGCATAGCTCATGTTATGAACTGCACCCTCCGTTGATGCCATTGGTTCTTTGGCATGTTTAATAATTTTATAAGCAAGCCAAAGTAAATACAGACCACCAAAGATTTTTAAAGCCAAATATGCTGAAGGCACTGCAAGTAAGATTGCCTGTAATCCCATCACAGCTAGAAAACCAAACAAAGCGGCACCCGTACCTGTACCAAGCGCAGTAAATAAACCATGTTTACGTGAAATCGCAATCGAGTTTTTTGCAACATAAATAAATGTCGGACCAGGGCTAATCGCACCTAACATCAATGCCAATGTAATCGAGCCTAAAATCAATATTGATTCCAAGATAAACCTCAAAATTAGAATAATTTTCTAGCAAATATTTTATGCGAAAAAGACTCATACAAGATACTATTTTTTACAAACCACAATGTATGGATAAAATCTTATAATTCAATAAATTAATTAAAAACAATAATAAAAATCAAATAACTTCTATAAAAACTATCAGAATTACTGAGCTAAGATGAGCTATTAAATAAAAAACCAATCATCTACGTTTCTTATTTAACCAGATAAAATATTAAATATTTACTCCACTATTTCACTATTTTGAATAATAAAACTCACCTTATAGATTCATTTAGCATTGTTAATTAGCCAAAACCGATCAGGCTCGCTGCCACATTGATTGCAACCGCCAAAATCACGGTATTAAAAATAAAAGCTAAAACACAATGAAAAATATTCAGATGTCTAAGCTGTGAGTTAGTAATAGAAACATCTGCGGTTTGTGCAGAAGTGCCAATGATATAGCTGAAATAGACAAAATCGAGATAATCAGGTTGATCTGTTTTTGGAAAATCCAATCCCTCATCGACTTGACGGCTTTTCGCAAGATAATAGTCATGTGCATAATGGATAGCGAACAAGGTATGCAGTAATAGCCACGATGAGAAAATAGTTCCTATCGTTAGCAAGATCAGAATCGTTTTAATGATTGCTTGATCTTTGGGAACATGACTGAGTTGCACAGCAATCGAAATAAAACAAACAACAATTGCGATTAAAGCAACCGTAAGTATCATCCACTTCCCTTCATCTTGTTGCTTTGCTCGTTCTAAGATGTGTTCTGGATCTAAACGCCACATCATCTTTAGGATCATAAACAGATATAGCCAGATGGCAGTATTCCAGCCAATTTGTAGCCGTGTCGCCCAATGCCATGAGCTGAATGTTTGCAGCACAAAAAAGATAACGAAGCCCAAAGCAAAAGTTGCGGATAAGTATGGACGATGTTTTAAACCACGAAAAAATCGATGCATGAAGGCTTGCATATAAAACCTACCTTAAAATTTTCAAAATCAAATTGTTTTATTTTTTAATACGATAAGTTTGTTGCTACACAAACCAATTTACCTCTATTACTCAATATAAACAAATCAGATATCGATCGTTTATTTACATCGGACAAATTTGTCCGTTAAATAACTCTTATCCAATTTATATACCTAGCAAGTTCAATAATGAATAAACGTGTTCAACAAGCTGCTCATAACCGCGAGGAATTGCTTCATGCAGCAGAAGAGGTATTTCGGGCTCAAGGTGTACATGTGCCATTACAAGCAATTATTGATCATGCAGGCGTAGGACGAGCAACCTTTTATCGTAATTTCTCAGATCGCAAAGCACTCATGTTTGCCCTACTTGATCAAGCGATGATGCGCTTAGAACAGAGAGCATCAGCTCTGCTCGAATATAATGATGGTTTTATTCGTTTGATTGAAGGGCATATTGAACAACTCCCTCATCTAATCGTACTGATTGATTACTGGCGTATCATTGATCGCCAAGACCCAATCATGCTAAACATTTATGAGCGACGAGATAAAGCATTACAACCTTTAATTGATAAAGCCATAGCGCATCAATTGTGTCGCCCTGATCTGACTCCACAAGACTTTGGCATGATTACGGCGATCTTAGGCTCTTCGTTTCAAGGACATCCTACTTCTGATCAAGTGCGACTGGCAAAACGTGCAATAGAATTATTATTAAGCGGCATCAAAATTTAGTTCGAGGAATAATATGGATAACAGCCCTCGCTATCTTGAAACTCCACCCGATTGGTCAGCCGATGAACGCCCTACGCTACCCGGCTCTCCTGCGGCTATCGCACATGCAAAGCCAAAACGTTTTGCATATTTCTTTATTGGACTATTTATTTGTATTGCTGCCAGTTTAAGTAATGGTTTTATTGTCGCTAATTTACCAATTTTCCAAGGTGAGTATGGTCTCACACCATCACAAGCAGCTTGGTTACCTGCTGCTTATGTGATGGCAAATGTCAGTTCAAATTTGATCTTATTTAAAGCTCGGCAACAATATGGCTTAAGACTATTTTCAGAAATTGGATTATTAGTATTCATTGGTGTGTTGGTCTTACACATCTTTGTCAAAACCTATGAAATGGCTTTATTTGTCCGCTTTATTGCAGGTTTAGCCGCTGCTCCACTTAGCTCATTGGGTATGTATTACACCATGCAAGCTTTTGGTAAAGCAGATATGGCAAAAGGGATTTATTTGGCTTTCGGCTTTCAGCAACTCGGTTTGCGTTTTGGCTTGGATTATCTCGCCGTTTTTACTAAGCGCCAATCAATGGGATGTGATTTATACCTTTGAACTGGGTTTGGCAATTTGTTGTTTTGCAATGGTGGTAGCTTTAAAGCTGCCTCGAAGTATGCGTCTCGCGGTTTTTGAGAAACAAGACTTTTTGGTGGTGTTTCAAAAAGTATGCTGGCGTTAAACAAATCCGTTATTAAGGTAAAAGAAAGTCAAATCAAAGGCTTTAAAATGATTTTCGAGCTTTTTAGAAAAGTTGCAACTTCTCCTAAATCCACGCCTGATTCGATGACGAATTCTACAGTTGTTACCTTCAATACCGACGGTAAAAAACTTACCGATCACTTGCTTGCAACATTGAAATGCTGTGATAAAACTATCCCAGGGATCACTCGCAATTCGAGCATATTGAACCCCAAGCTTTTTAAGTCTAGCTTTAAGACGTTGAACCGTTGCTAAATCCCGCTTACCCCAAACATAAGCAACAATTTCTCCAGATTCTCGATGGTAGGCATAAATAAGCCATTGTTTATTTTTCTTATTCCCTACAAAAGTCCAGAGTTCATCGACTTCAAGACATTCGTAGTTGCTTTGTTTAGGCTGAATCTGATAGATCGATTCACTTAAGGTTCGTAATACCTTGCCAATGCTGATACGCTCGACTTCAGCAATATCTCTTACACCGTTTCCTCTGACCATTAAATGTAATATCTTGCCGGTAATACCTGAGTTACACCCTTGATAGCTTAATGCATGATCACCAATAAACTGACGTTTGCAATCTTTGCATTGATGGTTTTGTTTCCCATCTACTTTGATGCCATTTCTCTTTATATTGTTACTTAGACAGGTAGGACATTTGATTTGTAGCGTTATTTTCATACCTCTATTTTATCAAAAGCCATATTGTTT
>NZ_JAKTID010000060.1:0-12476 GCF_027854795.1 Acinetobacter sp. AOR34_HL
CATGGTACGAGGCATAGCGAATAGTAAAATTAGGTTTGGCGATTTGATTTTACTACTTCGCTATTTTTTTAAGCTAAAAGTGTCAACACACCCTAGTCAACTTTTGTTCATAAGCTACTTGTGTTGTTTTTCTGGCCGTTGTGAAATTAATTTTACCATTAACAATATCTTTTGCGGTTACTTTCCATGGTCCTGTATCTGAATCAGGCATAGGATTAGTAAAACCGTAAGTAATAAATTCCAAATAATCTTCTAGCAACAATATATTCTTAAACACAAAACTACCCTTCTAAATCTCTCATAATCGCCCAATAGCCACGAGTCCCACCCACACGCTCAAGCCAGCCTGCATCTTTTAAATTATTCAGATGCTTTTTCACTGCTGACTCATTAATACCAAGCTGTTCTGCCATAGCACGATAAGAAACTTTCGGGTTTTGCTGAATTAAAACTAAAATCTCTTTTTGCCGATCAGTCAGCATATCCTCTTGAATTGAGCCACCGATTGAGCCACTGATTGAGCCACCTAATTGCTCAATCGAAGGACGATAAAACTCCCAATCGACAAAATCACCTTGTGCTTTCAGTTGAGGTTCGGCATTACCTGCCTGCAAACATAGATCTTTAATACGAGCAATCCCACTACCCCACTGCTCGATATAACCCAGCTCTTTAAATACCCGCGCCAAGACACGATTACGGATCTCGGAACGACCTTGCGCTAAATCCTCTTCAGTCAGACCATTGGGCAAGCCACCCGGGGATACAATATTCAGGATGTCATCATAAATGCCAACCTTAATATCACGCCCTGCATTGCTATAATCACGGTGCAGCACTGCATTCACCAAGGCTTCACGAATGGCTGGGATTGGAATTTCAAAATTTTCTGTACGCTGCAAACCTAAAATTTCTGCCCGTAGATGCAGATGATTCTTGATGAATTGCTCTGTTTGCTTTAACTGACTAAATAAGTCGCCACGGTATTCTTTTTTATCCAAAAACACTGTCATGGTCGTGCCTTTAAAGCGGCTGCATTTGATTTCAACCTGCTCATAAAGCCCCAACAAAATGAGTAACCCATGGCTAGGATAATCCTGTCCATTCTGCTGAATGATCAATTTAAGATTCCGCATCTTTTGCAAAGACAGCTCTTTACCCAGATCAGCAAAGGCTTGCTTTAAAGGCTGTAAATCGATGTCATCCAAACTGTATTGTGGATTCGGTTGCTCATCAAAAGTCTGGTTCAGACGTTGCAATTCAAGTTGCTGGATATACTCAGGCGATGCCACACGATTACTTGCACCCAAACGGATATAGGTTCCCTGTGCCTTGCCTTGCGGCTTGAGATAATAAGGCAATAACGAACCACGGCTGACTTCAATCACCAATAACTCAATGCCTTGGATATTCTCGATATAAATGTAAGGTAGAATATTGGGCGCACACAGCTCATTGATCATTGAAGTGATCTGATCTTGCAACTCAAAAATATCATCTTGAATACCTACGAGTTGGCGATCATCACTTACACCCACTACCAATTTACCACCACTGGTATTGGCAAAAGCAATCAGGGTCTTTGCGACCTGTTGCCCTTTCGGTAACTGCTCTTTAAATTCAAGGGTTTGACTTTCACCCTTCTGAATTTCTTGCAATAAAGGATGATCAGAACTCATAACCCAAGCCCTTTAGATTCTTTTTAATCTCGCTTTCCAAGACAGCACTTTCAGCAAATTGTTCTTTGAGCTGAGCAGTCAAACGCAGCATTTTCTCAGCGAATGGCTCGCCATCATCTTCCTGCTCGACTGCACCCACATAACGTCCTGGAGTCAATACATAGTCGTGCTTTTGTATATCTTTTAACTCAGCAGAGAAGCAGAAACCTTTCTCATCTTGATACGCTTCGCCTTCAAAATTTTCGCCTTGTTGCCAAGCATGTAAAGCATTGGTGATTTTAGCAATATCTGCATCGGTAAAGTCACGCAGTACGCGATCTCTCATATAGCCCAAATTACGGGCATCGATGAACAGAGTCTTGCCTTCACGGTTAGCTTTCTTTTTATCTAAAGACAATCCGTTCTTTTTGTCCTTGGTTAAAAACCAGATACAGGCCGGAATTTGCGTGTTGGTAAACAGTTGTCCCGGTAATGCGACAATACATTCCACCAGATCGGCTTCGATCAAGTTTTTACGGATCTCACCTTCATTATTGGTATTGGAACTCATCGAACCATTGGCAAGCAACAATGCCATACTGCCTGTAGGTGACAGATGGTGCAGCATGTGCTGCATCCAAGCAAAGTTGGCATTACCTTGTGGTGGAGTGCCATATTTCCAGCGCACATCACTTTCTAGAGAAGCATGCCACCAATCCTTGATATTAAAAGGCGGATTGGCCATTACAAAGTCGGCACGCAAGTCTGGATGCTGATCCTCTAAAAAGCTGTCAGCATTCTTTTTACCAAAATTAAAATCAATCCCGCGAATCGCCATGTTCATGGCTGCCAGTTTCCATGTGGTCGGGTTACTTTCCTGCACATAGATAGAAATATGCTTTTTTTGCTCTGATGCTTTGTAATGCTTTTCTTGTGCATGTTGTTCAATGAACTTTTCACTGGATACAAAGAATCCGCCTGAACCCATCGCTGGGTCATACACGCGGCCTTTATAAGGTTGTAGCATTTCAACAATTAAGGTGACAATGCTTTTAGGCGTATAGTACTGTCCACCCTGCTTGCCTTCAGCCAAGGCAAACTGTCCTAAAAAATATTCATAAACATGCCCGAGGATATCTTTACTGTGCAGACTGAGTTGCTCACCGTTATATTCTAGATTAGTAAAACTGGTGTCAGAAAAAGTATTGATCAGATCAAGTAACTTGTCATTGTCCAGCTGGTATTGTCCAATACGATTCAGAATGCCCTTAAGCTTTGGATTGGCTTTTTCAATTTCATCAAAGGCATTGTCAATCAGCCAGGATACAGAGCGTAGTTTGACATCTTGCCCTTGTTCATCCTGCCAAATGATAGAGCCAATCGCTTGTGCTGCTGCATTACGGATACTTAACCAACGTGCTGCTTTTGGCACCCAAAATACGTTTTTTTCTTGGTAGTAATCCAGTATTTCTAGTTCATCAGCAATAGCCTGTTGGTATTCTTCTTCGCTGTCGTACTGATCACGCGGCATGTAATAGATGTTGTGATCGTCTTTTTGTGCAAACAATTCTTTGAGTTCAGATTGCCGTTCATCAAAAGCATCTGATACGTACTTTAAGAAAATCAGTCCTAAAACAATATGCTTGTAGTTAGCGGCATCCAGGCTGCTGCGTAATTTATCGGCGGCTTTCCAAAGCTTGTCATCTAAGTCATTTAGAAATTTTTGTTCCAATGAATGCATTTTATTTCCTCAATCCAAGATCAACCGCTTTGGTTTTATACTTAATGTTAAACAATGTTTCTAAGTTAGCATATCTATGACTTATTAAAAGTCATACACTTAACAAAAAAATTAGGAATTAATTCAGGCTTGTCATTTTAACGAGATAACCATAGCGAATATAGTCCTTTAACAACTGCTACGTCTTATAATGTCGTAAAAAAAAGAGCAACCTAGAAAGTTGGGTGGTGTTTCAAAAAGTATGTTGAAAAAAACAATATGGCTTTTGATAAAATAGAGGTATGAAAATAACGCTACAAATCAAATGTCCTACCTGTCTAAGTAACAATATAAAGAGAAATGGCATTAAAGTAGATGGGAAAGGCTTTGTTGCATAAATATGTAAGCATCTGATTTAAATAGATTTAATTTTGGATCAAAAAATAATCAAAACTTTTAAAATCATATAGTTATGAAATCTTTGTGCAACAAAGCCGTTTCATTAATAAAATGATTGCAATAAAATATTTATACGCAACACCAGATGAATTGAAAAATCGCTTTAAAAATTTATTCATAAGCTTACAGAAGAACAAATCCTAATTAAAGAATATTTTTATACAATCATATATGTATGAAATTACTTGGTATTTCATGTTTTCTATAAATTTGCGAAGTAGAAAAGAGTGAAATTTTAGTTCAGTTGTGGGATGCAAATAAAGTTTCATCCTAACCCTAAAAACAGAGAGAAACGTCGCGCGCTCTCCCATTCATAAAAAATCACCTTTATATCAGTATGTTGTGATCACTTTCACCCAAGACTGGATCGTTTTGCCTTTCATGGGAGAATGATTAAGGGCGCTAAAGTATCATCCTAATTTTCGCCCAGGCTCGAAAAATACGGTAAATGGTGAAAATAAAAATTCATCCTTTTCCGATGTTGCCCGTTCCAACACGTAAGTAGTCAGTCAGAAAAAACACATAGATCCAATCCCTAGCGAGCATTGAGCTCTCTCATTCGTGCCAACTGCTCCAACCCTTGGACGCCCTAAATGCTTACCCAAAAAATCAACACCTTCTTTTAAAAACACAATCAAAAATGACTCCCTTATATCCATTTAACCTAAACAGTCTCCCCCCACTGCACTAGCTAGGGCTCGTAGTTCGGCGCAAGGCTGAAGTCGCTTGACTGCTTCGCTGTGCAGATCCATGACCCACTTTCCATCAAACTCCCGGTTGTAGTTCCACAAGCATCTCGCGAGTCTTGCCGGCCCGCTCCACTAACAAGACCACAACATCCCCAACGTTCTTGTCGTCTAGCCGGGCCTGTAATGTGGTGACGTCGTCGACGGCGATACCGTCGATGCTGATAACGCGATCGCCGGGCACGATGCCGCCTGCGGTGACCTCGACGCCGACGAGCCCGGCCCTGTGCGCCACCGAGCCCGGCGTCACGCGCAATACGAATACGCCCTTACTACCGGTCAGCGCCTGCAGACGCGCGTTGAGCTGCTCATCCACCTCGATGCCCAGCGCCGGACGGATGTACTTGCCGGTCTTTATGAGTTGCGGCACCACGCGCATGACGGTATCCACCGGCACAGAGAAACCGATGCCAGCGGACGCGCCCGAAGGGCTGTAGATGGCGGTGTTGATGCCGATCAGCCGCCCGGCCGAATCGAGCAGTGGGCCGCCGGAGTTGCCGGGGTTGATAGCGGCGTCGGTCTGGATCAGGTGATCGATGGCAGGCCCGCCCCCTTCGCCGTCGAGGGTGCGGTCGAGCGCCGAGACGATGCCGGTGGTGAGCGTCCAGTCCAATCCGAAGGGATTGCCGATAGCGAACACTTTCTGCCCGACCTTGAGGTCGGCACTGGTGCCCACCGGCACAGCGGGCGGGCGCTTGAAGCCGACGCCGATCTTGAGCACGGCGATGTCGTGCTCGGGGCTGGCGCCCACCAGCGCAGCCTGATAATCGCGACCGTCGGCCAGTTTGACCGTGGCAGACGATGCCCCCTGGATGACGTGGAAGTTGGTCACCACGTGGCCGGCATCGTCCCAGATGAAGCCGGAGCCGGTGCCGCGCGGCACGGAAAAGACATTGCGCGACCAGACGTCACGCACCAGTTGCGCCGTGGTGATGTAAACCACCGACCCGCGCGATTTCTCGAACAGTTGGATGGTGGTCTGCTCGTCTGCCGCCAGATCACCACGCGGTGTCACCGTGCGCTCGGCCGCTTCGCGCGGACTGAACCAGGCTTCGATGGCAGGCAAGAACTGCCACAGCAGCATGAGTGCGGCGATGCAGCCAGTGATGACGAGCCAGCGCCGGGTGAATCGGTCCGGCGCCGGGCGGCTGTTGAGGTCGGGGTAGGTCATGCCATTCTCCTTGTTGAAATCAGCGCCAGACACCGCTGGCGCGCCAACGCGGTGGGCGTGGCGCCAAGGGGATGTCCGGCAGAAATGGGCCGGAATGAAGCGGTTGCGGTGCCATCGAATCAGCCAATTCCCGCAAGCGTTGGATGAGCAGGGTGAACCCCGCGGCCGCCAGCGCCAGCCACAGAGCGCTGTCACCCAACAGCAGGCTGCCGGCGACGGCGGCAATCCCGAGCAGGGTCAGCACCAACAGCGCGGTTTGCAGGCGATTGAGCCAGCGATGCCGCGCGCCGGCAGCCTGCGCGTGGCGCCGATCACGATGGCTCATTTGGGCTTTCCCCGGCGGCCCGGTCATCGCGCTCGCGCAGCAGCCAGTAAGTCGCCCCGAGGGCCAGAATCGCGCCTGCGAGCGCCGCGATCTTGGCGGGGCTGGTCTCCGGGTCGAGGATCACGAACTTGCGCGCCAGGGCGATCAGCCCGATCAGGATCACCGTCTTGACCTGGATGATACTATCGCGGCGCAAGGCCACCCGCACGATGGAATGCTTGAACTCCATGGCGATGAGCAGCGTCATGATCATGCCGAACACGGTCTGGAAGACCTTGTGATCGAGCGGATTGAACGCATCGATGACCAGCAGGCTGAAGACGATCGAGATCAGCTGCAGCAGCGAGACCACGATGATCACGGCAATGATTGCGGACAGCGCGAGCGCGATCACCTGTTCGAAGCGCTCGTAGAACGTCATCACTGCCCATTGGGCACGAAATGTTTTGATCGGGTCCGGTTGCTTTTCCTTCATCGCCATTCCTCTCAATTCTGAAATACTTGTGCGCCCACAACTTGGTTGCACCCTTGTCTTTTTGCCTGGTAGAGCGCGCTGTCCGCCTGCTGCATCACCCGCTCGGAAGAGTTTAATCAGACGTCAAGGGGGGCCACCCCCATGCTGGCGCTATAGCTGATCGACACCTCTCCACACACCACCGCTGTCGTCGCAACGTCCTGACGAAATCGCTCCGCCCATACTTGGGCGTCTTCTATCGATGCCGCTTCCAACAACATAGCGAATTCCCCCCCCAATCTGGGCAGCCATGTCGGTTGCGCGAATGTGTTCCCTCAACCGTGCAGCAAAGTGCTTGAGCACCTCATCGCCGCACCCGTGTCCATATAGTAAGCACGCAAAAAAACCAATACAATACCGATATGAGTTATCCAATACATTTTAGAAAGAAAATATTAGCCAAGCTTGAAGAAGGCCAATCTATTCGAGCGGTTGCTCAGCACTTCGAAATTGATAAAAATACCATTGTTGAATGGAAGAAACGTGTAGAGATTAAAAAAACTCGTGTACGTAAACCTTCTAAAATTAACGATGATGCTTTACGTGAAGATGTTGAAAAGGATCCTGATGCTTATCAATATGAACGTGCTGCACGTTTTAATTGTGGTGTTTCATCTATTGGTGCTGCATTAAAGCGCTTAAATATTACAGTGGCTTTGTTGCACAAAGGTTTGAAAGATTGAGCTACCCTAGAAGATCCAAATTTAAGATACAACTTGGGTATGAGGGCGACCTAATTCCGTAAATCTGTTAAGGACTGCTACACGTGCATGAATTTCATTGACTTGGCTTTGAAAGTTTCTTGCACTGAGTTTATCGCCTAATAACTTAATGCAATGCATCTTGGTTTCAACCAAACTGCGACGGTGATAGCCCGACCATTTTTTCCATAGTGTCCTGCTAAAACGTTTAACTGTTCGAAGTAATTCATTTCGCTCGAGCGAGCTACTCTTTGTATCTTTCCATGGTTTCGCATTTTTTCTTGGCGGAATCACTGCATGCGCTTGCCTATCTGCAATCACCTGACGGCATTGCTTGGTGTCAAACGGTTGATGCCGAACAGCCCATACAGCAGCGAACCGCCCAGCGGCAACAGCGCGATCAGCAGCACCCACAGCGTGGCCGATCGAGGGTCACGCTTGAAGATGACCGCGTGTCCCGCTGTGGGGATAGTGACCGCCAGCGGCACGAGGGTGGCTGCCCATGTCAGCCCGTTGGGGTCGGACACGACAGCCCCCATCGCTCAAGATTCGCCGCCCGCTGACTTCTTCTTGCGCGCAGGCTTGCTCGCGTCGCTCGGCGGCGTCTCGGCCGCCTTCGCGGCATCGGGCTTCTCAGGCTCGGCCGGCTTCGCGGGTGGCTCCTGGCGCTCGAAGACCACCCGTTCGGCCTTGTCGTCCCAGCGGACGTTGGCGTGATCGCCCTTGCCAATGCCGCCGCCGAGCATCTCGCGCGCCAGTGCCGTTTCCAGTTCGCTGCGGATCAGGCGCTTGAGTTCACGCGCACCGAACTCGGGCTTGTAGCCTTCCTCCGCGAAGTGGTCGGTCAGGGTCTGGTCGAAGGTCAGCGTCACGCCCTGGCTGGCGGCGTTGCGGGCCACACGATCGAGCTGCAGACCGACGATATGGCGGATCTCCTCCTTGCCCAGCGCATGGAAGACGATGATCTCGTCGATGCGGTTGATGAACTCGGGGCGGAAGTGTCCGCGCAGCACGTCCATCACCTCGGACTTGGTCTTCTCGTATTCCTCGCCGGCGGCGCCACGGGCCTTCAGCCGACGCTGGATGATGTCCGAGCCCAAGTTCGAGGTGGCGATGATGATGGTATTGGTGAAATCCACCACCCGGCCCTTGCCGTCGGTGAGGCGGCCGTCATCGAACACCTGCAGCAGGATGTTGTAGACGTCGGGGTGTGCCTTCTCGATCTCGTCCAGCAGCACCACACTGTAGGGCTTGCGCCGCACCTTCTCGGTGAGCTGACCGCCTTCGTCGTAACCGACATAGCCCGGAGGCGCGCCCACCAGGCGTGCCACGGTATGGCGTTCCCCGTACTCGGACATGTCGATGCGCAGCAGCGCACCTTCATCGCCATAGATGGACTCGGCCAGCGCCTTGGCGAGCTCGGTCTTGCCCACGCCGGTCGGCCCGAGGAACAGAAAAGTCGCCACCGGCTTGCCGCCTTCGCGCAGGCCCGCGCGCGACAACCGCACGGCATCGGCCACCGCGCGCACCGCTTCGTCCTGGCCCACCAGGCGCTCGTGCAGCCGCTGCTCCAGATGCAGCAGCTTCTCGCGTTCTTCCACCGTCAGCTCGTTGACCGGAATGCCGGTCAGGCGCGAGACGATCTGCGCGACATGCTCGGCCTTGACCTCGGCGCTGCCCGAGGCGCGCTCGCGCTCCCAATCCTCGACGAGCTTCTTGAGTTCGGCCTCCTTGGCCTCGATGCGCTTGCCCAGCTCGGCGGCCTTGTCGTACTGCTTGCGCGAGGCCACATAGTCCTGCTCACGCCGCAACTGATGCAGTTCGGCCTCCAGCTCTTGCACGGCCACCGGGCGCGCCGTGGCCGACAGCTTCACGCGTGCGGCTGCCTGGTCGAGCAGGTCGATGGCCTTGTCGGGCAAAAAGCGCGCGATGATGTAACGGTCGGACAACTCGGCGGCGGCGATGATCGCATCCTCGGTGATGCTGACCTTGTGGTGCGCCTCGAAGGTGTCGCGCAGGCCGCGCAGGATCATCATGGTCTGCGCTACCGTCGGCTCGGGCACCATCACCGGCTGGAAGCGACGCTCCAGTGCGGCATCCTTTTCGATGTACTTCTGATACTCGTTGAGCGTGGTGGCGCCGATCAGGTTCAGTTCGCCGCGCGCCATCATCGGCTTGAACACGTTGGCCACGTCCAGCCCGCCTTCGCCGCCACCCTGGCCGGCACCGACGATGGTGTGCACCTCGTCGATGAAGAGAATCATCTCGCCCTGGTGCTCGGTCACTTCCTTGAGCACCTTCTGCACGCGCTCCTCGAACTCGCCGCGGTACTTGGCGCCGGCCACCATGGCGTTGATGTTGAGTTCGACCAGACGCTTGTCACGCAGCGTTTCGGGCACTTCGCCGGCGACCATGCGCTGCGCCAGCCCCTCGACGATGGCGGTCTTGCCCACGCCCGGCTCGCCGATCAGCACCGGGTTGTTCTTCTTGCGCCGGGCCAGCACCTCGATGGTGGTCTCGATCTCCTGCGCACGGCCGATCACCGGGTCGAGCTTGCCGTCACGCGCCATTTTGGTCAGGTCACGTGAGTACTTGTCGAGTTCCGGCGTGTTGGTCGGCGTCTCGGCGCGGCCATCCTCGGCGCCCTTGCCGACCACCTTGCTGACCTGTTGGCGCAGCGCCTGCGGCGTCAGGCCGTAGCGGCGCAGCAGGTTGGCGGCCAGCCCGTCGCCTTCCTCGGCCAGACCGATCAGGAAGTGCTCCGGACCGACATAGGAGTGGCTGAGTTCGTTGGAGGCGACGAAAGCACGGCTGAGCGCGTCCTTGACCCGGGGCGACACGCCGATCTCGCCTTCGAACGGCTTGTCGCCACGCTTGGCTTCGGATTCGATCTGCCGCTTGAGGTCATCGACCTTGATCTTGAACTGCCCTAAGATGGTATTGACCACTTCGCTGTCGGTCAGCGCCAGCAGCAGGTGTTCGGTATCGACTTCGGGCCGGCCGAACTCGGCAGCATGTTTGGCGGCTTCCTGCAACAGGGCCTCAGACTGTTCGCTGATACGGCTGGCCAGCCCACTGCCGCGGCGGCGCGCCGTGCCCGCCGTTGCGGGAGCGGATTCACCGAAAGACGCATCGACCACTTCGTCGGCATCAGCCGCCACGGACGGTGCATCGTCACCGATGCGGAAGAAGTCGCTGCCGAGGAAGTCTTCGAACAAACCGCTGCGCGAGCCAAACAGAGCCTCCAGCGGCGAGACGGTGCGCTTTTGCTGGCGCACCAGTTGACGGTAATGGTCGTCACACAACAGCATGGTGCTGTGACGACCGTTGAGATTGGCTTCCACCCGCACGGTGCCGGGTTGGCCGCAGACTTGGCATTGTTTTCTGTCCATGATGATGCTCCTGTAAAGATTGATCTGACGAGGCACCGCTGATCACGGTACCTCATCTCTTTTTGGTTTTTGAGAAAAACGCGCTGCCCCGCGTCAGCCGTTGATCGGGATCGAGCGCCCCTGCTTGGGCGTACTGGCCTCGCGCTTTTCCATCGTGATCGTGAGCACGCCGTTCTTGAAAGCAGCCTTGATCGTGTCCTGGTTGGCATCGGCCGGCAGGTTCAGAGCGCGCTGAAAGCTGCCGTAGGAGCGCTCCACCCGGTGGAAACCGCCGTCTTTCGTTTCCTGCTCCTGACGCTTTTCACCGCGCACCAGCAGCACGTCGTTGTCGAGCGTGATCTGGATGTCTTTTTCCTCGACGCCGGGTACTTCCAGGGCGATCTTGTACTGCTTGTCGGTCTCCTGGATGTCCAGCGCCGGCTTCAGCATACCCGGCCAGTCCGACGGCCAGCGTGGCATGACCAGCGTCGGGAAACCGAAGCCTCGAAACGCGTCGTCGAACAGGCGGTCGATCTCGCGATGCAATTGCAGGATAGGACTGACGGGCCCACCCGCCACCTGCAGGTCATTGCGCTGCACCGGCAGCGAGGCAGTGCTCTGTTGTTCTTCCTGCTCCTTTTTGAACCAGTTCCAGGGAGCCAATTTCTTGAAATCAATGTCCATGTCACACCTCCAGAAGAAAAATTGAAGACTCTCGCTCACTCCGTTTGCCTGCGGCGAAGGACAGCGCGGCGAGCCGATAAAGCGTCCGCTTGCCGACTTTCAAGTACGCTGCCAATTCATCGAGCGTGAAAATCACCTGTAGGTGCGCTTTCATTTCGCCCTCTCCAATCGCGTCGCTTTGCGGTTCCGGCTAAGGAAATCATTGCAAGACTTTGCTAGATATTGCGCTTACCAGAAAAAATATCAAGAGTCAATAGATTTCCATCATAAATCAACAAACGTACAATTTATTTGATCTTAAATTAATCAGCAAAATTATTTAATTCAAGGGATAATTCTTGGATGAAATTCAAAGATATTCAAAAATTGGTGGTGTTTCAAAAAGTATGCTGGCGTTAAACAAATCCGTTATTAAGGTAAAAGAAAGTCAAATCAAAGGCTTTAAAATGATTTTCGAGCTTTTTAGAAAAGTTGCAACTTCTCCTAAATCCACGCCTGATTCGATGACGAATTCTACAGTTGTTACCTTCAATACCGACGGTAAAAAACTTACCGATCACTTGCTTGCAACATTGAAATGCTGTGATAAAACTATCCCAGGGATCACTCGCAATTCGAGCATATTGAACCCCAAGCTTTTTAAGTCTAGCTTTAAGACGTTGAACCGTTGCTAAATCCCGCTTACCCCAAACATAAGCAACAATTTCTCCAGATTCTCGATGGTAGGCATAAATAAGCCATTGTTTATTTTTCTTATTCCCTACAAAAGTCCAGAGTTCATCGACTTCAAGACATTCGTAGTTGCTTTGTTTAGGCTGAATCTGATAGATCGATTCACTTAAGGTTCGTAATACCTTGCCAATGCTGATACGCTCGACTTCAGCAATATCTCTTACACCGTTTCCTCTGACCATTAAATGTAATATCTTGCCGGTAATACCTGAGTTACACCCTTGATAGCTTAATGCATGATCACCAATAAACTGACGTTTGCAATCTTTGCATTGATGGTTTTGTTTCCCATCTACTTTGATGCCATTTCTCTTTATATTGTTACTTAGACAGGTAGGACATTTGATTTGTAGCGTTATTTTCATACCTCTATTTTATCAAAAGCCATATTGTTT
>NZ_JAKTID010000061.1:0-8425 GCF_027854795.1 Acinetobacter sp. AOR34_HL
TGAGTCCTTTATAGTTAAAGTGTTTGTTTGCACTCATATTTTAACTATTTAGACTCAGGTTTTTTATTTAAAGCAAACTATGGGACAGCAGTGACCCGAAGGTGCTTTTTATCAATGATGACGATGTTTGCGTTTTTTCTTATATTTTTTTGACTGATAGTTGTCGTAGTCTCGGTCTTGACCTACTTTACGACCCAAAGCGGCACCACCTGCTGCACCCGCAGCTGCGCCAATATAACCACCAGTTGTACCAGCAATATTGCGACCAACAGTATAACCACCTACACCACCTAAACCACCACCAATTGCAGCTTCGGTACGCGTACGTTTACTGCTAGCAGCAGCTGCACCACCAGCACCACCAACAGCTGAACCAATCATGGCACCACTATGACCACCAATCTCTTTACCTATTGCTGTACCAACAACACTACCTAAAGCTGAAGTGGCTGCAACACGTGTTGCATTATCTGCATATGCAGTGCTTGCAATAGTAGAACCTGCAAGGATTGCACTCAGTAACATAAAATGCGCTTTCATTTTGACTCCATGTGCCCGCTGTTCAGGCATCTTTTGTAATGGAAGCAAATGTAACAAAGCTTGTGGAGTGAAATTGTGGAGATGCATCCTGTTATTATTGTGATTTGGTAAGTTGATTGTATGGTTTTGTTTAAATCAGTATTAAGATTAATCAAATAAATTCAATTTTCATTAATGATTAAGCCAATATGAAATTATAGTGCTGATGT
This sequence comes from Acinetobacter sp. AOR34_HL, assembly GCF_027854795.1. Taxonomy (NCBI): domain Bacteria; kingdom Pseudomonadati; phylum Pseudomonadota; class Gammaproteobacteria; order Moraxellales; family Moraxellaceae; genus Acinetobacter; species Acinetobacter sp. AOR34_HL. The sequence continues at coordinate 750 of NZ_JAKTID010000061.1, forward strand.
CATTTATGAATCTTGATGAGAAGAATCTTCAAGTTTTAATTGATTTGTAGACTCTCGCTTCTGTAAACGTAAATGTTCGAGATCACGAATATTTTTCTGGGTAGCCGTAACACCAAATAAGCTCAATAAAAAGGACATAATGTAATAACCTTTTTCGCTCAGACTAAGTGTCGCATTCGATAAACTAAATAATAGTAACCCAATACAAATACCGACTGAGGTCCAACAAAGTGCAACGTAGATTGCAGTCACAGGTATATCTTCTAACTTATCACGCAATGTTTTTTGTAGGGATACAGCAGAGAAAAGACCGTAAAGTAAAATAACGAGATAAAAACCTTTTTCATGTAAAGGCATTGAAGCATTCCATAAGCCAATCATAAAACCAACAGCACCGATCACGACTGCAAGCCAACTTGCCCCAATAAATGCCAATGTTGGGCGGTTAATTAAATTACTCATATTGATTATCCTGTTGTTTTATCATTTTATTTGTCTCTCATATTTATATAGAACGGCAAAAAAGAGAACAAGAGCCTACAACTAAAAATGAACAATTTATGATGAAACGAAACTTGATCACGCAGTAGTGAAGTTTCACTATGTCATTTAAGCGGTAGAATCTGTAAACTATGCGCAATTTTTTGATTTTACTCATGCTTCAACTTTGTAATGGCATTGAGTCTTTGGATTTCGAGATATTCCGCCCATGAAAGCATCACTCCGCTTAAGACTAGATCAACTCTGTGATCGTCATGAAGAGCTGACGGCATTACTTGCTGATGTAGAAGTTATTTCTGACAACAAACGTTTTCGTAAATTGTCACGAGAACATAATGATTTAACTGAAATTACAGAAGTTTGGGGTAAATATCGTCAAGCTGAAGAGGATATTGAAACAGCTGAAATGATGAAATCTGATCCAGATTTCAAAGATATGGCAGAAGAAGAGATTAAAGAAAACAAGGCACTTTTAGTTGAGCTAGAAGAACAGCTTAATGTGTTAATGATCCCTAAAGATCCTAATGATGCGAATGCTGCTTATTTAGAAATTCGTGCAGGGACGGGTGGTGATGAAGCTGCTATTTTCTCTGGCGATTTATTCCGTATGTATAGTAAATATGCTGAAAGTCAGGGTTGGCGAATTGAAGTCCTGTCTGAAAATGAAGGTGAACACGGTGGTTATAAAGAAGTAATCTGTCGTGTTGATGGTGAAGGTGTATATGGTCGCTTAAAGTTTGAAAGTGGTGCGCACCGCGTACAGCGCGTACCTGCCACTGAATCACAAGGTCGTGTTCATACATCTGCATGTACAGTCGCTATTTTGCCTGAAGTAGATGTAGATACAACAGTCGAAATCAATCCAGCTGATCTCCGAATTGACACTTACCGAGCATCAGGTGCAGGTGGTCAGCACATTAACAAAACCGATTCTGCTGTTCGTATTACTCATATTCCATCGGGTGTGGTTGTGGAATGTCAGGAAGAACGTTCTCAGCACAAAAACAAAGCCAAAGCGATGGCATTACTTGTATCTCGTTTAGAAAATGCAAAACGTGCAGCAGCGGATGCAGCTACTTCTGAAATGCGTCGTGACTTAGTTGGTTCTGGTGACCGTTCTGAGCGTATTCGTACGTATAACTATCCTCAAGGTCGTATGACGGATCATCGTATTAATTTAACGTTATATAAATTAGACGCGATCATGGAAGGTGATTTAACTGAATTGCTGGATAGTTTGCATCGTGAATATCAAGCGGATCAATTAGCGATGCTTGCTCAGGAAAATGGCGGCTAATGAATATTGCTCAGGCATTAGAAATTAAAGGTGAAATTGATAGCTATGAACGTCAAGAAGCTGCGTGGCTGCTTGAACATATACTGGGTATCAATTCATTAGAGTTAAAACTAAGACTTGAGCAACAGTTAACTGAAATTCAAGAGCAAGCTTATTTGAATGGGCTTGCTCGTATTGATCATGGTGAACCACTAGCTTATGTAACAGGTTCACAACCGTTTTGGACTCTGGACTTAAAAGTCACACATGACACATTGGTGCCACGTCCAGATACAGAAATATTGATTGAAACTGTGTTAAAGCTTGAACTTGATTCAACATCTAATGTCGTTGATTTAGGTACTGGAACGGGTGCTATTGCATTGGCTCTAGCAAGTGAGCGTCCTCAGTGGAAAGTTACGGCAACAGATATTTATCAACCTACGCTCGAAGTCGCACAGGAAAATGCCATTCGTCATGGTTTAACGCAGGTTAAGTTTGCTTGTGGTGCTTGGTTTGATGCATTAGAAAAACAATTTTTTGATCTTATTGTTTCAAATCCGCCGTATATCGATCCAGAAGATGTGCATATGCAAATGCTTAAATCAGAACCTGAACGAGCACTTATTGCTGATAAGCAAGGATTGGCGGATCTAGAAACTATTATTGTTCAAGGTAAAAGTTGGTTAAATCCAAATGGGTGGATTGTGCTTGAACATGGCTATGATCAAGGTGAAGCAGTCCGTACTATGTTTGAGAAAGAGGGTTTTAGCCAAATTCAAACCATCAAAGATTATGGTGGCAATGATCGTGTTAGCCTTGGACAGAAGTTGAATTAATCTTCAATATATTGTTTGACTGCTTTAGCTAATTGAATCTGACCTTGTTTTTCTAAATTATTTACCACGTTTACAGCATCAGATTGGTCTCTATTTTGGCTAAGTTTGAATTTTCCAGTCATGTGCTGGATTTCAATCTCTATACCAATTATTTGTTTGAGTTCTGCTGCAATGTAATCGCTAGGTGCATCAGACATTTTCCATGGTTTTTCTTGCTTGTCTTCATGTGTCCGAGTAAGTTTGGCGAGTATGCCCCGTAAGGATTTTTCATCTTCTAAAAATTTAATTTTTCCTTTTACGTGTACGACTTGATAATTCCATGTTGGTACATGACGGTGATGCAATTGTTTGCTTGGATACCAGTTGGGGGAAATATAGCCTTGTTCACCTTGGAAAATAACTAAAACATCAGTACCACTCTCAATCAAAGTATGCAATTCATTATTTCGTGCAATATGAGCGATAAGAATTGCGTGATTAGATTTAGACTCATGTAAAAGTTTAAAGGGTAAGTGATTTGCTTCGATACCATTGGAGCTGTGAGTGACTAATGTACCTAACGGATATTTTTCAACGAGTTGATATAATTTCTCAGTATTTTTTTCTTCAAAAATTTCAGGTAAATACATTTTTTAAACCATTCAGTCTTCAAATTGGTTAACAAGTAGTTTTTTGCTTGGGGATATTTTTCGATAGCTACCAGGGCTTACACCACTCCATTTTTTAAAAGCACGATGGAAAGCACTTGGATCGTGAAAATTTAGATCATCACTAATACTTTGAATTGAATCATTCGTTTTGTTCAGACGTTCAATTGCAATATCACATCGAATATCATTTTTAAGCTGTTGATAGCTTACACCTTCTTGTTTTAGTCGACGTTGAATAGTTGCTGTGGACATATTCATTTGTTGTGCAATATCTTTTAACTCAGCCCATTCAGAAGGTGGTTGGAGAATCAATTGTCTGCGGATTTGTAGGCTTAATGAGTTTTCATTTTTAAAGCGCACAATTAAATTATATGGGGCATGTTTTAGAAACTCATTTAATGCCTGTTTATCTTTTTTAATCTTGTGCTTGAGATAGTGAGCATCGAATTCAATTTTATTCTGTTCAGCATTAAATTCTATATTTTCACAAAAGCGTACTCGATAATCTTGTATCTCAACAGGTTGGTGGCATCTAAATGACATTCGGTGAAAACTAATACGCTGATCGCTCAACCAACACATCAAACTATGTACGAGCATTAAAAAAGTCGAATAGGTAAACATTCGTTTGGGTTGATCACGGTCATGTAGGATAAGAAATGCTTTCGAACCTTCCTGAACTAATTCCCCATGAATATCATCCAAAATCAAAGCTAAAAATTTTAAGATATCTTGTATAGCCTGTTCTAATGTATTCGCACCAAAAGCAAGTTTCGCCAATACTTTATAACTTCCTCGGCGCATTGGATGAGTATCCATGCCGAGAAATTCATCATTCATACTTTTTGCCAGTTCAACCCAAAGCTGTGCAGATTGGTTAACAGGGACTCGTGCTTTGGTTGAAGTTAATAATTCAGCTGAAATACCCGCTTTGTTAGCGATATTGACGATATTTAAGCCGCGGCTAGCTGCAACACTCAATGCTTCACGAATAAGTGCATTTGAAATCGTATCCTTTGCAGAATTGATATCTTGATTTGGAAGTTTGCTCATAAAAGATGAAATACAGGAGAGTGAATGAAATAAATGCTCAAAAATCGCATTAAATTTGCTACTTTTTGAAATTGTATCGGAAAAAAGTTGCCTTTACTCTTTGTTATAAAAATTTATCACTTTAATTTGATAGGAAACGTAAATGAAAATTCAGGGAAAACACTTTGTTATTACTGGCGGTGGTTCTGGTTTAGGCGCAGCGACAGCTGAATATTTGGTTCAGAAAGGTGCATCCGTCACTTTAGTTGATATGAATGCTGAAGTTGGAACTCAGCAGGCACAAGCATTGGGTGAAAAAGCTGAATTTGTCCAACTCGATGTTACGGATGAGCAAGCTGCTGAGCAATTTTTTAAAGATGTATTAGTCAAGCATGGTGCAGTGCATGGTTTAGTTAACTGTGCTGGGATCGGACCATCAGCGAAAGTTGTTGGTAAAGATGGTGTACACGATTTAGGTATGTTCTCTAAAACGCTTCAGATTAATGTCACTGGTACATTTAATATGCTGCGTTTAGCAGCGGAAGCCATGAGTAAAAATGAAGTTGCAGAAGGTGATGAAGATCGTGGAGTAATCGTCAATACAGCTTCGGTTGCTGCGTTTGATGGTCAAATTGGTCAAGCTGCATATTCTGCTTCAAAAGGGGCAGTAGTTGCCATGACTTTGCCGATTGCAAGAGAGTTAGCACGTCATGCAATTCGTATTATGGTGATTGCACCAGGTATCATGGAAACACCGATGCTTAAAGGTCTACCACAAAATGTACAAGATGCATTAGGTCAAATGGTTCCGTATCCATCGCGTTTAGGTCGTCCTGAAGAATTTGCGCGCTTGGTTGCACATATTGCTGAAAACTCATATTTAAATGGTGAAGTAATTCGCTTAGACGGCTCGATTCGTATGGCTGCAAAATAAAAATATCTTTACATAAATAAAAGCGATGATTGGTTCATCGCTTTTATGTTTTTAATAAGTAGTAAAATGTATCTTTGGTATATAGTTATTTGACCTGCTTTGGATTTGCTTATATTTTTGATAATGAAAATGATTATCAATTTATGGGATCTAATGATGCGTATGTTAAATAAAAGCCTATTTTCATTGATGTTATGTGCAGGATTAAGTTTGCCTGCCTATGCGGAATTTAAGCAAACACCATTGCCTTACAAAAGTGATGCACTAGAACCCGCGATTGATCAAAAAACGATGGAAATACATTACGCAAAGCATCACAAAGCTTATGTTGATAATTTAAATGCTCAGATTAAATCCTATCCAGAGCTAGATAAATTAAGTATTGAACAAGTCCAAGCACAAATTTCTAAATATAATTCAGCAGTACGAAACAATGGTGGTGGGCATTTTAACCATGCTTTCTTTTGGGAAAGTTTAGCACCGACTAATAAAACTGGTAAGGTTAGTGCAAAGCTACTAAAACAAATCAATCAAGATTTCGGCTCATTTGAAGCCTTCCAAGATAAATTCAATCAGGCTGCAACAGGTCGTTTTGGCTCGGGTTGGGCATGGTTAATCTTGAATGATGCAGGTCAATTGGAGATTGTTTCAACGCCAAATCAAGATAATCCTTTGATGGATATTGCGGAGAAGAAAGGACAGCCACTTTTAGGTTTAGATGTTTGGGAACATGCTTATTATCTTAAATATCAAAATCGCAGAGCAGACTACACCAAAGCTTTTTGGTCTGTTGTAAACTGGAATACTGTAAACCAGCGTTATGATACTGCAATTAAATAGTCTTTATATTATTCATGTGAGAAGCGATGCTAAGTGCATCGCTTCTGTGTTTGATTTACTCTGCTTTCACTTCTTCGCCAATTAAATAAAACGTACCACCAGCAATATAGTGTAGGCTTTTCAGGTTTTTATGCTCTTCCGAAAAATGCCAGTGACCATCGCGGAAAACACGCGTATCAGCCCAAGCAGCAATAACAGAGCCGATAAATAAATCATGGGTTTGCTGATTGTGTGCTTCTGGTATCAGCTTGCATATTAACCAACCAATACTTCCAGTGACTAATGGTACAGAATGGTTTTCTTGATAAAAGACTTCAGTTTTACAGGTTTGTAATTTCTCAGAATCATCAAATTGACTGATGCTTCCAAGCTGATGAACCATGTTGAGTTGTTCATAACACGGAACCTGTAATGCAAAATAGCCACTTTTCTCCACGAGTTCTCTCGTCTTGGTAGTTTTATCTAAAACCACAGTCACTTTTGCTGGTGAAAATTCTAAAGCACATGCCCATGCTGCCGCCATAACATTGACTTCATCATTATGCTGAGCAGAAACAAGTACAGTTGGACCATGATTAAGTAAGCGATAAGATTTAGATAACTCGACGGGTGCAATGTGTTGATTCATTACTTCATGTCCTAAAACAGCAATTCAAATGTATCTATATTTGATTTTAAGTGAAGGCTTATTCAAGCGCCCAGCGTTTAACTGCGCGATTAAAACTTGAAGTTGAAGCATAACCTAACTGTTTTGCGATTTGATCTTTTGAGGCGAAGGGACTTAACATCAATTTTTGTGCCTTTGTTTTGCGTACATCATCGTATAAGCTCTGAAAACTTACAGATTTTTCTTGAAGCATTCGTTGTAAAGTTCTTTTGGTAAGGTTTAATTTTTGAGCAACTTGATCAATTCCAAGCAAGCCCTCTATTGGATCATCGATTAGCTGTTTAACGCGATATAAAATATCCTGTGTGGCAACTAATTCATCGAGTTCTTTTTGACAAAGTTGTTTAAACTTTTCTGAAGTTAAAGGGTCCGAAAGACTCAATGGCATTTCTAGAAATTTAGCTGAAGCAATTAATCGAGTACAAGATTCTTCAAAAGTAATGACTTCAAAAGTTGAGTCTAAAATGTCTTTAAACCTTGAAAAATAAGCAGGATATGAATAGCCACCAAAATTCTAGACACATATAACCATCTTTTGGACTGCCACCACTCTCCTAGACAAATTTCGTCTATTCTTTTTGCATAGGAGAGAACATTATGAGTGGACAACGATACACCCCAGAATTTAAAGATGAAGCTGTTAAATTGATTACCGAACGTGGATATTCTGTCACTGATGTGGCTGAACGTTTAGGTGTATCACAGCACAGCATTTATAAATGGCTAAAGGCCGTACAGCCTTTACGCAACAACCCTGATGAACATGAACTACTCGAAGCAAAGAAAGAGATCCTTCGTCTTAAAAGTCAGCTTAAGCAAACTGAAGAAGAGCGAGATATCTTAAAAAAGGCCGCAAGGTACTTTGCAAGCCTGCCCGAGTAAAGTATCAGTTTATCCTTGAGTACAGCCATCAATTTAAGATTAAAACGATGTGTCG
>NZ_JAKTID010000062.1:0-5969 GCF_027854795.1 Acinetobacter sp. AOR34_HL
AACTACTTTAGCCAAATCCTTGTTTCTCAACAAGTTTTTATCCGCATCACCGCCGATGGATGTGCATTCTACAGCATTTCTAATCGCTTGCAAGCCTGTTTTTTATTATTTTCTTTTGCATGTTTCTTTTTTCTACAAATCTGATGTTTTCGTTGTTTTTATCATCTATTTATGTACAAAAAGCAGGCTCACGGCCTGCTTTTTATTTTTTCCATTGCCGTATTAGTCAGTAAACGTCACACGGGCGATGGCTTTTTTACCAGACTGAATAATATAAGTTCCATTCTCTTTTACAGAGAAACTCATATCCACAACATTCCAATCGACTTTAACTGCACCACGTCCAACGGCATCTTTAGCTGATGCTGCATTCGGATTTAAACCCGCCACACGTAAAATAGTTGCAATAAATAATTCACCACCAAATTCAGCACGAGAAATGGTTACTTCAGGCGTATCTTCAGGAACTTCACCTTCAGTGATTCGATTCCCTGCACTCTTATGTGCATTTTCTGCTGCTTCTGCATCATGGAAACGTTCAACAAGCTCAAGTGCTAAGATGCGTTTAATTTCTTGTGGATTACGACCTGCAGCCATTTCCTCAAGTAGAACTTTAATTTCATCTAATGACTTAAAACTAAGTAGATCAAAGTAACGTTCAATTAAACTATCTGGCATCGACAATATTTTTTGATACATTGCACCTGGTGTGTCGAACACGCCAATGTAGTTGCCTAAAGATTTAGACATCTTATTTACGCCATCTAAACCTTCAAGAATAGGTACTGTAATGCATACTTGTGATTCTTGACCATAACGACCTTGCAAGGTGCGCCCCATTAACAAGTTAAAGGTCTGGTCTGTACCACCTAACTCAACATCTGCTTCAAGCGCAATTGAGTCATAACCTTGTACTAATGGATATAAGAACTCATGAATGGCAATAGGCTGATGATTGTTATAGCGCTTAGTAAAGTCATCACGTTCTAACATACGTGATACGGTTTGTTGGCTCGCCAATTGGATCAAATCAGCAGCAGACTTCTGATTGAACCATTCTGAGTTAAAACGGACTTTAGTTTTATTTGGATCTAAGATCTTAAAGACTTGTTCTTGGTATGTTTTTGCATTGGCAAGGACTTGTTCTTTTGACAACGGCGGACGTGTTGCACTTTTACCCGTTGGGTCACCAATCATCGCAGTATAGTCACCGATTAAGAATGTGACTTCATGCCCTAAGTCTTGGAAGGTTTTTAACTTATTGATGAGAACAGTATGTCCTAAATGTAAATCAGGAGCCGTAGGGTCAAAGCCTGCTTTTACACGTAGTGGACGATTCTCTTTGAGTTTTTTCAATAAATCTTCTTCAGAAATAATCTCGTGCGTGCCTCGTTGGATGAGAGCAAGCTGTTCTTCGGCGGGCAAGAAATTTGACATCACAAAACCTAAACACATCAGTTATTCAATTTGTGCGATATACTAACATTTTTTCAGCGTCTTGCAGGGGAAGTTGTATATGAGCGCAATCTATATTGGTGTAATGACTGGCACAAGCATGGATGGTGTTGATATTGTTGCAGCTTCTTTTAATCCTTTAACTTTGCACGCAACCCTGACTGTTCCTTTTGATCCAGAATTACGTGATGAATTGATGGCGCTCACTTTGCCTGATGATAACGAAATCGATCGTATGGGCAAAGCTGATGTGGCTCTGGCACAGATGATTGGACATGGTATCAATGAACTGATCAAACAAAATAATTTAGATCGAAATCAAATTAAAGCGATTGGCTCACATGGGCAAACTATTCGTCATCGTCCTGAACATGGGTTTACCTTGCAAATTGGTGATCCCAATATTATTACTGAAATCACTCGTATCCCTGTTATTTCGGATTTTAGACGTCGGGATATGGCTGCTGGTGGTCAGGGTGCACCTTTAGTTCCTGCTTTCCATCAGGCCTTGTTTCAGCATGACAGTATTCATCGCGTCATCTTAAATTTGGGCGGAATTGCAAATGTCAGTATGCTACCTGCAAACAATGCGGACGGCGTATATGGATTTGATACAGGTCCAGCCAATATTTTGATGGATGCATGGTGTCATCGTCATACAGGTCATCCATATGACGAGAATGGTGACTGGGCTGCATACGGCAATCCCATTCGCTCATTGCTAGATCGTTTACAAACACACGAATTTTTTGCAAAAGAACCTCCGAAGAGTACGGGTCGTGAAGACTTTAATTTAGAATGGTTGGATGAGCAGCTTAGCGATTGGCGAAGTGATTTAGAGTACGATGAACTTGAAGATACACCAGAGAATGTTCAAGCAACCTTAATGAAACTGACAACTCGTGCAATTAAGAAAGCAATTTATCGCAGTAAAGATGCTATGCCGACAGGTGAAATTTATGTTTGTGGTGGTGGTGCATATAATTCATATTTACTTGAACAACTACGCTGGCGTTTGCGCAAGCATAATTGGTCTGTGCAAACTACAGATGCGCTGGGTCTTTCTCCAACGTGGGTTGAAGCCACAGCTTTTGCTTGGTTAGCGATGCGTTTTATGGAACAACTCAGTGGTAATTTACCAGCTGTCACGGGTGCATCAGGAAATCGTATCTTGGGTACAATTACTGCGGTGTAAATAGCAAAAAGCTTCTCGTATCGAGAAGCTTTTTTTTATATTTTTTTTAAACTTAAATCGAGAAAGAAGATCCACAACCACACGTCGTTGTTGCATTTGGGTTTTGTACAACAAAACGTGAACCTTCCAAACCTTCTAGATAATCAACGACTGAACCGACTAAATATTGATAACTTAATGAGTCAACCAACATTTTAACATCACCATTGGTAAATTCAGCATCGTCTTCATTGGCACTTTCTGCAAAGTTAAAACCATAAGAAAAGCCAGAACAACCTCCACCTGTTACATAGACACGTAACATAAGATCATTATTCCCTTCACTTTCGCGTAATTGGCGAACTTTTTTGGCAGCATTATCTGACAATTCAAGAGCTTGTGCGTTCATGATGGATATTCCTCGACTTTTCTTTGTCTTTCATACATAAAAGACCCGATATTCAGTATAGCATACTCAATATCGGGTCTGTATTTGAAGTTTTAAAGGGCTATTCAAAATACTTTTACAAGATTATTTGTAGTTTTCGTCTTGTAAGCCACATTCAAAATTCTTTGGATTTTCTTTACAACGGAATTGCCACAAAAGCTTCATCATGCGTTTATCGTAAATCCCTTTAGCTGTCAGGTTAATACGTGATTCACGCATAAGTTTTTGATAGCCTGGCTTATCAGACTCAGGAACTTCCATCCAATATTTTTGCGGAATATCCGCCTTCATTTTACCAAGGATACCAAATGCACGTGGTAGTTGGCTTTTAACCCACTCGCGTGACTTTTGACCAAATCCTGCTGGGAATTTATCTGGATGAATAATCAAATTACCTGTCACTTGTAAGATCGGATAATTCACAATTGCGCCTTTTGTACCCAAACCTTTATGCAATTCCAAAGGTTTAAATGCAGCTGCTGGCGCACCAATAATATCAACCTGACCGTTATTAAATTTTGCACCAAAGTTTGTAATATCTGAACTTACAGCCTGTGCTCCGACTTGTGAAGCCATAATTTTCTGTGCTTCATCATAGTCTAATACTGCGATTTTCTTACCTGCAGCTTTTGCCACCGTATTGATATTACGATCATTAACAAGTAAATAAGCATCACCGACTGGGATCACACCGACAACTTCATATTTGCCATTGACCATCGATTTTCCGAACACTGGGCTAGCAAGACCTTGCATCACTTTAACTGCAAGTTTTAAGTCAGTGATTGCGCCAATTGCATCGAGAGAACCTGTAAATTTATTGAATTGGCGACCACGCATTCCTGTGATACTCACACCATCACATTTTCCAGCTTTAAAGTCTTCAGCAATTACAGCCTCATTGGTGCCAACTTTTAATTCGATATCAGCGCCCCAAGTCTTTGCAGCGAGCTGATAATCTTTCATAAGTGCGTAAACATCGCCACTTTTACCAACAATATCAAATACACAAATTGTTTGCTTTGCCTGAGCGCCTGCGGATACGACTGCAACACCTGTTGCGAGCATTAATGTTTTAAACCATTGCATGTTCTTTTTTCCTTTGCATTTTGGTGATTGTTGTGACATCACACCCAAAATCTTAGAACCACGTTTAATTCCCTAATGGTATATAAACGAAATCCCTCATCATCAATCGTAAATCTTCCTGATCAAAATATATTTTAATCTTCACGATTTCATTTGATTTTTATCTCATTATGATTACGAGATTTTAAAGTAAAGGCTATGACTTAAATGACGATCACAAAAAAACAAAAAGCCTAGATAAATCTAGGCTTTAAGTGTCATTTTTGGCAATTACTGATTATTCACCAGGTAATGCACATTCAAAGTTTGATTTGTTCACTGAACAACGAGATTTTTTCAATACAGACATCATACCTGCATCGTAAATACCACGCTTAGTCAAATCCATACGACCATCACGTAATAATTTTTGATACTTCAATGTATCTTCTGCGCTTAAGTTCATTTTGTACTTCGCTGGAATTTCAGCTTCGTAACGTTTGATCATTGCGAATGCTTTTGGAAGTTGCTTCACAAAGTAATCACGAGATTTTTGACCAAAACCAGCAGGGAATTTTTCTGGACGAATAACAAGATCCGCAGTTACTTGTAAAACTGGGAAGTTGAAGATACCACCATTAGTACCTAAACCCTTGCTCAATTCTAATGGTTTGTATGCATAAGCAGGCGCACCTACCATATCAACTTGACCATTGTTAAATTTAGCAGCGAAGTTAGAAACGTCAGAAAGTACTGCTTGAGCGCCTACGCGTTGTACCATGATTTTTTGAGCATCATCGTAACCCAATACAGCGAATTTCTTACCAGCAGCTTTTTCAATTGAGTTAATGTTCTTGTCACGTACGAAGATATACGCAGCACCCAATGGAGAGATACCCGCTACTTCATATTTGTTACCACCAAGATTAGTCGTCATCTTCGCAGCATTACGAGCATCTAGAACGTAAGTAATCGCACGTTGAGCAATTTCATTGCTCGGCGCACCACCTAAAGAATCGATAGAACCCGCGAATTTGTTGTATGGGCGAGCACGCATTGCTGTCATTGCTACAGCAGCACATTTACCAGCCTTGAAATTATTGTCAGCAACTTGCTCATCAGTGATAGCTAGAAGGTTAACGTCAGCACCCCAACCTTTTGCAGCAAGTGCCCAGTCTTGCATCATTTTGTATGATTCACCTGACTTCCCTAATAAGTCGAATACACACACATCGATTTTTGCTTGAGCAGATGCTGACATGCCCATCATCGCAGTTGCTGCAATAGCTAATGCAATTTTTTTCATATTTTTCATCCTTTCACAAACTTTATGTTTGTCTCCTTGTTCGAAGCAAATATTAATCATGTTTTCTGAAAAAAAATAGAGCTTGTACTCTATTTTTATGTCAGGATTGTTTAATATTTGTCCTTTTTTATATCATCCACTTCTTTTATAGGACTTACGCATTGACGGATTCAAAAAAGTACTAAAATACTTTATAAAGTATCTGTGATCAGACGAATTAAACATGCTTCTACAGCAACTTGTACTCTACCCATTTATATGGGCTTTCTCATGACAGAACCGAACTCTATTAGCTGCACACAACTTGCCGAGACTTATAATATCTCGCATGATAGTGTAAATCGCTTTCTAGAGCGTGAAGATTACACACCTCACGACCTATATCAAGAATCAATTCAACATATTGATAATAACAAACTTATAGTCAGTATTGATGATACTGTTTTAGATAAACCATATAGTCAACATATGGACTTAGTTAGCTATTTTTGGTCAGGCAAACACCACCGATCCGTCAA
>NZ_JAKTID010000063.1:0-10920 GCF_027854795.1 Acinetobacter sp. AOR34_HL
GAGTCCTTTATAGTTAAAGTGTTTGTTTGCACTCATATTTTAACTATTTAGACTCAGGTTTTTTTATTTAAAGCAAACTATGGGACAGTAGTGACATGATTGTTCTCTTTTTTACTTCATAGAAACTTGATTAAGCTTCTACAGTTTGTACAGCAATTTTCTTAGCAGGATCTACTTTGCGACGAACCGCAGGAACAGGTTCACCATGATACTGACGATCTGCAAAGTAGCTTGAACGAACCATGGGTGCAGACCAAATATTTCTGAAGCCTAATTTACGACCATGTTCTGCGTAACGTTCAAATTCTTCTGGCGTTACAAAGCGATCTATTGGCGCGTGTTGCTTAGATGGTTGTAAATATTGCCCAATTGTTACGTAGTCCACATCATGAGCACGAAGATCATCAAGTAAAGAAATCACTTCTTCTTCAGTTTCACCAATACCCACCATCAAACCACATTTGGTGGGAACGTCTGGGCAGTATTCTTTAAACATTTTTAAAAGATTCAAAGAATGTTGATAGTCTGAGCCTGGACGCATTGCTTTATATAAGCGAGGTACTGTCTCGATATTGTGGTTAAAAACGTCAGGTGGACATTCAGTCATAATGCGTAAAGCAATATCCATGCGACCACGGAAATCAGGAACTAAGATTTCAAGTAGCGTTTTGGGACTCAAAGCGCGAGCTTCTTTAATACAATCCACAAAATGTTGAGCGCCGCCATCTAAAAGATCATCACGATCTACAGAGGTGATAACTGCATATTTCAAACCCAAGTTTGAAATAGTTTCCGCCATGTGACGAGGTTCGTCAGGATCAAGTGCATTTGGTCGACCATGAGCAACGTCACAGAAAGGACAGCGACGAGTACAAATATCGCCCATAATCATAAAAGTCGCAGTACCACCACCAAAACACTCTGGAAGGTTAGGGCAGGCAGCTTCTTCACAAACAGTATGGAGTTTTTGCGAACGTAGAGTTGTTTTTATACGCTGAACCTCTTCAGGTGCAGTCATTTTGACGCGAATCCAGTCTGGTTTACGAGGTACTTCAACCGTAGGTATAACTTTTACAGGAATTCTAGCGACTTTTTCAGCGCCACGAAGTTTTATGCCCTGTTCAGGTTTACGGTGTTCAGACATCTTATTTTCTACAACCTATTGCTTGAGATATTCGATTATTATAGTCAAATTTATAGGTTTATAGGATGAAATAGGTATTCATTTTGAAAATGTGAATATATAAAAATATATGGTTGAGAAATACATCAACCCATAGCATATTAGTTATCATATATATAGAAGTAAACAGCTAAGAGATAAAGGAGCTTTGAATGCCACGTAAGAAAGAGGTCGTTGGTGGGAATGTTGTAAAATTTGATGCAGTCATTCTCGGTTCTGGCCCAGCTGGTGAAGGCGCGGCAATGAAGCTAGCTAAAGCAGGTAGAAAAGTAGCAATCGTCGATGTACGTGATCAACTCGGTGGTAACTGTGCACATGTAGGTACCATTCCAAGTAAAGCCTTACGTCAAACAGTTTCAAGTATCATCCGTTATCAGCGTGATCCAATGTTTCAAAAAGTAGGTGAATGGAAACAATTCACCATGAAACAAGTGTTACGCAACGCGCATAAAGTGATTCAACAGCAAGTTGATACTCATACACGTTTTTATGATCGCAATAAGATTGATGTTTTTCATGGACGTGCATATATCCAAGATAAAAATACCGTACTCATTTTTGGTCAAGATGGCATAAAAGATACCATCATCTGTAAACAAATTGTGATTGCAACAGGTAGTCGCCCTTATCAGCCACAAGGTTTGGATTTTAACCATCCTCGTGTTTTTGATTCTGACAAAATTCTTGATTTGGATTATTCAATTCAAAAAATCATTATTTACGGTGCTGGTGTTATTGGTTGCGAATACGCATCGATTTTTATTGGTCTAGATCATAAAGTTGATTTGATCAACACTCAGCAAAAGCTTTTAAGCTACCTTGATGATGAAATCGCTGATGCATTGTCATATCACTTGCGTGAGCAAGGAGTATTGATTCGTCACAATGAACAAATCGATCGCCTAGAAACCTTTGACGATCATGTGGTTCTACATTTGCTTAGTGGCAAGAAAATCAAAGCTGATGCCATCTTATGGTGTAATGGTCGCTCAGGTAATACTGACGGTTTAGGACTCGAGAATGTAGGTCTTGTACCAAACAATCGTGGTCAGTTGATGGTAAATGATCAATATCAAACTGAAGTTGAGAACATTTATGCTGCTGGTGATGTGATTGGTTGGCCATCACTTGCATCTGCTGCATATGACCAAGGTCGTTGTGCAGGTGCAAACATGGTCGGTGAGAAAAATGTTAAACCGATTAAAGACGTACCAACAGGCATTTATACCATTCCAGAAATTTCTTCGATTGGAAAAACTGAACAAGAGTTGACTGAAGAAAAAGTACCTTATGAAGTAGGCCAAGCATCTTTCCGTCATCTAGCTCGCGCTCAAATTACTGGTGATACCGTAGGTGAGTTAAAAATCCTCTTCCACCGCGATAGTTTGGAAGTTTTAGGTATTCATTGTTTTGGTAACAATGCCGCAGAGATTATCCACATTGGACAAGTTGTAATGCATAGTCCGAATAATACATTAAAGTATTTTGTTGAAACGACATTCAACTACCCAACAATGGCTGAAGCATATCGTGTTGCAGCGTTGAATGGTATGAATCGTCTATTTTAAGTTTGATAGAGTTGTATGAATAAAATGCCAATCAATATGATTGGCATTTTGCTATTTAAATTGAAATAAAAAGGTTAAACATGAAAATCCAGAAAAATAATTTAGTGATTGCAACGATTATTGTTGTGCTAATTGCTGCTTATATCGGTATAGATTTAAAGCAAAACAACCTGAACGATAATGTTGTTCAGACTTCAATTGTTGAGGAAGCGGCGGTTGATAATCAGCATAAGATTATGAAAGCTTATAAACAACAGATAAGTAACATTCAAGTTCAATCCAAGGGTGAAGTAAAAGCAATTTTAGCTGATGATAATGATGGTTCAAGACACCAAAAAATGATTCTAAAACTGGAGAATGGTTTAACCGTTTTAGTGGCGCATAACATTGATTTGGCACCTCGGGTGGAGGGACTTAGAAAAGGTGAAATAGTCGAATTTTATGGAGAATATGAATATAGCCCTAAAGGTGGAGTGATTCATTGGACTCATCATGATCCACAAGGAAAACATGTGGATGGATGGCTAAAATATCAAGGGAAAAGCTATCAATAATCTCTTTTAGCTAATTAGCCATCCATAATATGCTCTAAATTAGCTTGAAAGCCCCAAATTTTGACGAGATTTCCATTTGGGTAGTATCTTAGCTAAATAGGCATCCATGCACCATACAGGCCCAATCAGAAGGAATTGCAGATCTTTGAAGAAAGAAGGTTTCTTTCCTTCAACTTTATGACCATAAAACTGACCAATCCATGCGATTACAAACACGCCGATATAAAATCCTACCCCTACAGGTAGAATAATAATAAGCCAAGCCATTACCACCAACAAAGCAGCCATAGCCACAGCTAACACGATATCCAAGCGAGCATAGAAAACGAGTGTAAGTACAAGCAATAAAGCGGTGAGGAGAGTACTAAAATGCGCAAGAATACCAATTATTGAAAAAAGAATTGCTGGGACACATACCCAATGTATTTTTTTATTCGTTTGGTTTTGGTGACTATCGCTGTATTCATCGAACCATTCATCTATCGATTTCACAACTGCACTCCTTGCTAAATTGACAATTTATAATGTCATTACTATAGCGAAGAAAGTAGTGAGGGTCAAAAATGAATCAAAAAATAATATAAATAATAAAGCCACGTATAAACGTGGCTTTATTATTAGTTGGAAGTCTAAATATTAAGAATTTGGACCATCAACACGTTCGATACTTACTTTAGCAGTACCAGCATTGGTAACACCAAGTTGCTTAGCTGCGCCATAAGATAAATCTAATACACGGTTACCATGGAATGGACCACGATCGTTAACCTTAACTACAACGCTTTTACCGTTGTCTTTATTGGTCACACGAATGTAACAGTTCAATGGCAGGCTACGATGAGCAGCAGTTAAACCATTCATATCGAATGTTTCACCGCTTGCAGTCTTACGACCATGAAATTGACGACCATACCATGATGCTACGCCAGTTTGGCTAAACTTACGTACAGTATTAGACGCAACAGTGTTAAGTTTTTCAATCACTGAAGGCTCTTCTTCAGGGATATCAATTTTAGCAGCAATTGTTTGGCGACGTACTTTGTCACCAGAACTCTCAGTGATTGAAAGACTATTGACGTTAGAAAAACGAGAATTAAAATTTTGAGAATCTTTGCTCAAAACGCGGGCTGCTAAATTAGAACCTTCAACATCATTTGTTAATGATGATGATTGTACCATTTCAGCATGTAACGGGCTTAAACTTAAGCCTGCCGTCAGCGCTAGAATATATTTCAGCGAAAACTGCATTGTATAAACTCCTAGAGAACATGTTTTTCTATCTCGACAAAACAGCATCGAAATACAGTGCACATGTCTAATTATTCACTTTTGCAATTACTTTTCTTGGGTGGATAATATTCAGCGCTTACGAAGTGTGTCTAGTCTTTAACGATAAATAGTTACAAAAAGGGTAAAAACTTACAGTTTTAGATTAAAAAACAATCAATATTGTAACAAAATATTAAAATTGATTATTTAACACCCTTTTTGAGCCATAAATTTATTGACTTTTAAATTTTGTTTAAAAAGTCGGGTTATCTTCCTGCGACTTCAGTGCCTAATAACCACACCGCTGTGGCATACATTCGACTCTTATTATAAGTCGTGATTACTTGGAAATTTGGATAAGTGATGTAGTAAATAGGTCCAAATTGGTCTTGTAATTGAATAACATTTACTAAATCAAGATCATCTATTTTTACCAAAGGGTCAATAGGTGCGATACCTAATCTTTTTAGCTCACCATAGGGAGTTGGTTGAGTTAAATCCTTAGCAATAATACTTTCAGGATCGTTACCTAAATAACGAGCAGGGAAGCCAATTGGACGATCACGTTGCCAACCATATTGAGCTAAATAATTCGCGATTGAACCAATTGCATCAACTGCGGAGTTTCTTAAATCAATATGTCCATTACCATCATAATCCACACCTAGCTTTTGGATGTTACTCGGCATAAATTGTGGATAGCCAATAGCCCCAGCATATGAACCAACGATACTGTTGGTTGGATAGCCTTCTTTATATGTCCATGAGATCAACGCTGCAAGTTCATCACTGAAGTAATCAGCACGACGAGGATAACCAAAAGCTAAGGTTGCTAGAGCGTCACGGGTAATGAAAGAGCCCTTATTTGCACCATAACCTGTCTCAACACCTAAAATGCCTAAAATTACAGATTTTGGTACACCAAATTGTTGTTCCGCACGATTCAGAACATCTTCATAGTGATTTTTAAAGCGGACACCACGTTGAATTGTACCTTCCACCAAGAACATAGAGCGATATTCATACCAAGGCTTACTTTCACCTGGACGCGTCATAATGTTTAAAATGTTGGATAAATTACGTGCGCCACTCATTGCAATATCAATTTGTTCACTACTTAAACCATAAGTAGTCATCGTTTTTTGTTTAAAAGCAAAATAATTTGGATGAGTGTAAAATTCATTTGCTTGCGCCCAATTACTACTCAGAAATAGACTGGCACTTAATGTTAAAAATTTAAAAGTATTATTTAGTTTAGGATGAAACATGTGTTTTATGAATTCCTCGTTATCGATGTGTATGAATTGACATCACAAGTCCAAATGTTGACATAAGTGTAATAATTGCAGTTCCACCATAGCTCATAAACGGTAACGGCACACCCACTACAGGTAAAATACCACTGACCATGCCTGCATTTACAAATACATAAACAAAAAATGACAAACCAAAGGCTCCTGCAACTAAACGCCCATAGTTATGGAAGCTTTGTAAGCCAATCTGAAATGTTCTAAAAATAATCGCGCAATATAAGAAAATAAGTAGGGTAACGCCGATCAAGCCAAATTCTTCAGAATAGGCTGCAATAATAAAGTCGGTATGACCTTCTGGTAAAAAATGTAAGTGAGATTGAGTACCTTCTAAAAAGCCTTTTCCTGAAAAACCGCCTGAACCTATCGCAGTTTTAGATTGAATAATATTCCAACCTGTACCCAATGCATCAGCCTCAGGATCTAACAAGGTAAGTACCCTTTGTCGTTGGTAATCGTGTAGTAAGAACTCCCAAGCAATTGGAATGATTACAGCAGCAACTCCAGCAGCGGCAGCAATCAATCTCCATGATAATCCACTCAAGAAAAGTACAAAAATGCCACTAGCAAGCACAAGTAATGAAGTACCTAAGTCTGGTTGCTCTGCAATTAAAAGAAAGGGTACGAGGATGAGCAGCAAAGATAGTATGACTTGAGACAAACTAGGAGGTAAGGCTTTGCGAGATAGGAACCATGCGATCATCATTGGCATGCCAATCTTCATGAATTCACTCGGTTGAACACTACCAAAGCCTGGAATATCAATCCATCTTTGTGCGCCCATACGTACTTCGCCAAACACAACAACGGCTACTAAAGATAAAACACCGAAGACATAAAAATATGGTGAGAATGCTTGATAAACTTTTGGAGGAATTTGCGCCAGAATAATCATGACGGTAAAACCAATGCCAAAGCTCATTGCTTGTTTACTGACAAGACCAACATCTTGGGCAGAAGCACTATATAAGACGGTAAGTCCTAAAAATGCATTTAGTACCAGAAATAGGCAAAGCCATGGGTCTATATGGAGTTGTTGCCACCGTGAAGGGTGAGTGGCAGTACTCAAGCCATCACGCGGTGCTTGACGTAAAAATTTGTACTGTGAGCTTGGAGACATGCGCTTCTAAATCAAGTAAATCAATGCTTCGCGAATGCTAACATAAACACTGATTTAGACAATGCAAATTTAGAAATTGTGACATTATATAAGTTTGAAAATGACTCATCTTTTTCTATAAAAAAAGCGACTATATATAGTCGCTTTTTTTTGAATATTCGAAGCTTATTTCTGAACGAGCAACTGATCGAAATGCTTAGTGAATACATCTAACTCAGCTTGGCTTAAGCTAGGAATAAGTTTTTTGATTACAATATGTACAGCAGTTTCAACACCGCTAGTCGCAACACTTGCAACACCACGTTTTACCATGCCTAAACCCAATGTTTTGTTGTATTCAGTCATGAAGTGTTGAATAAGCGCGTCAGCAAAAGATTTGAACTGTTGTGTTAATGCATCACGTTGTTCTTTACCGTTGCCCGCAGCAACTTCAGCAAAGCTTTTTTTCATGTCAGAAACTAAAGCATCTGGTAGTTGAGTACCGATACGTTGTTTACCTTCATTATCAATAAACAAGCTCTTTTCCATGAAAGCTAAAGATTCAAGGACTTGTTCATTCGATGCTTTGCCTAATAATTGCTTCATCAAAGTAGAGACAATACTACGAATCTTTTGAGCGAGTTCTTCAGTTGTATCTCGTTTGTCACTTGGTGGGAACTGCTGTACCAAATGCACCAACATCGTGTCAATCAGCTCATCAGTAAGTTGAAGAGAAATCTTGTCACGCAAAGGGTATTGTGGTTCTTTGCTGTTACGGTTGGCTTGTGCAAGTTGAATATCCTGACTCAACGTTGCAGATGGAAGAATACCGAAATAACTGGTCATTGAAGAACGTCCTCTATATCAAATTTATTCGTTTTATTGTCGTGCCAAGCGGATCGGCTTGGGCATCCATGACAAGTCAGATACTCGACAAGGGTTGATATCCAATCCACCACGACGAGTATAGGTTGCATAGACCATCAGTTTTTCTGGTTTTAAGTGTTGCCAAATATCTGCGAATATTTGTTCCACACATTGTTCATGAAAACCATTATGCTGACGGTAAGAAATAATATAGGCTAATATACTGCGATAACAAGGTTTTTTACCTTGAAAACGAATAAAAACAGTACCCCAGTCAGGTTGTCCCGTCACCGGGCAATTACTTCTCAAAAGATTAGAGTAAAGTTCTACTTCAATATTTTCTTCACTGACAGCATCGTACTGCAATAAGCTTGAATCTGGATGTTCTGAAAGACGTTCAGGGATCAGATCATCTATACAGATTCCTTGGGGTTTATAAATCTGTAAATCATCCACTTGAAATAGTTGCAGTTCAACTTTAGCACCAGCAGCATCTGATAAATCACGCTCAACGGTCTCAACAAATAATTGTTGCGATGCAAATTGCGTGAAATTCATGCTGTTGAAATATAGTTTAAGTGATTTTGATTCAATTAAATTCGGAGAGTTGGCTGGTAAGGTTAAACGTCCTATAGCCACTTGTGGTAAACCAAGTTGGTTTAACCATGAAATCTCAAATATATGCCACCAGTCTTTGCCTTGCGCTATGCCTTCAATATCGGCATAAAGTTTGCGAGATTCAGCACGAGCAATCGGAAATAAGACTTCTGGTTGATATTGAGTAGGATACTGGGTGTCTTTGCCCAATAAAGAATGTTCTACACTCATTCACGCATTCCTGAACCGCGAGCTAATAAATGATATGCAACTGCATAAAGGGCAACACAACATAATGTGACAACAGTGAGAGAGAATGAAACATTGACATCACTATGTCCCAAAATACCAAAACGGAAAGCGTTGACCATGTAAACAATTGGGTTAATTAAAGAGAGATTTTGCCAAAATGGACTTAAAGCACTAATCGCATAAAATACACCACCCAAGTAAGTGAGTGGAGTCAAAACGAAAGTTGGGATAATCGAAATATCATCAAAAGATTTTGCATATACGGCATTAATGAAACCACCAAGTGAAAATAATAACGAGGTGATAATTACTGTATATATAGTTACAAAGAAATTATAGATTTCCAAGTGAGTAAAAAACAAACTCATCAGAGTAACGATTAAGCCGACCAACACACCACGACATACACCACCAATCACATAACCCCAAAGAATTAAATGTAATGGCACAGGGCTCATGATCAATTCTTCAATGCTTTTTTGGAATTTTGCACTAAAGAAGCTTGAAGAAACGTTCGCATAACTATTGGTAATCACTGCCATCATAATTAAACCTGGCACAATAAATTGCATATAGCTGAAGCCACCCATTTCACCAATGCGTGATCCGACTAAATTACCGAAAATCACGAAATATAGGCTCATGGTAATCGCTGGTGGCAGCAGGGTTTGAGGCCAAATTCGCATAAAACGGCGAATTTCTTTAAGGACTAAGGTCCAAAGTGCGGTTTGTAACTGATTAAAGTTCATTGATCCGCTCCTGTAAGATTTTTCTCAACCATTTTTACGAACAATTCTTCTAAGCGGTTTGATTTGTTACGCATACTACTGACTTGAATATTTTGTGATTGTAAAATCAAAAATAAATCATTCATGCTATGCGCTTTATCCATCGTAACTTCTAAAGTCACTGGATCGATTAATTCGAATTTAAATCCAATAATATTGAGTTGCAGGTTTTCGATCGGTTCTGCTAAATCACAAATAAACGATTCTTCATTAAGTTGATTTAGGAAACCTTTCATAGTGGTATCTTCTTTGATCACACCACGGTCAATAATGGCTATGCGACGACACAACATTTCAGCTTCTTCTAAATAATGTGTCGTTAAAATGATTGAAGTACCTTTTTCATTCATTTCAGTCAAGAAATCCCACATTGAACGGCGTAATTCAATATCAACGCCTGCAGTAGGTTCATCGAGAATCAAAAGTTTTGGTTCATGCATCATCGCGCGTGCAATCATTAGGCGACGTTTCATACCACCTGAAAGCATCCGAGATTGAATGTTACGCTTTTCCCAAAGACCAAGTTTCTCTAAATAATATTCAGCACGCTGTTCAGCGAGTTTTTTGGGAATTCCATAGTAACCAGCTTGAGTGACCAAAATATCAAAAGTTTTCTCGAATTGACCAAAGTTAAACTCTTGAGGCACAACACCTAAACACTGTTTTGCCAATGATGGATGGGTATCAAGGTTATGGCCAAAAATTTCAACTGTACCTGATGTTTTTTTAGTTAAAGAACTAATGATACTGATCGTCGTCGATTTACCTGCACCATTAGGTCCTAATAATGCATAAAACTCTCCTTCAGGTACGGTTAAATTAATACCTTTTAATGCCTGAAAACCATTACGATAAGTTTTGGACAAATCGCTCAACACCAAAGCATCAGTCATGAACGTCTCTCATTGTTAGATTGAACGCGTATTTTGAGCGATATAAAAAAATAAACCAAGTGTAAAAGTGGTTTATCTTGTTCTATATATAGAACAGCGTTGAGCAGTCGTTTAGAAATCAAATGAATAGCCACTTGAATAGCCACTAATTTTGTAGACACCTTTTAGTTAGATATGGACTGCTCCCAGTATCCTAGACATGAGACCGCCTCATTTTGAAGCTGTCTCAAATGCTTCTGGGCTCATCCCATCGAGATGCGAATGACGCCTGATTCGATTGTAAAACATCTCGATATAATCAAACACATCCGCACGGGCCATTTCTCGTGTTTTATAGATCCTCTTTTTAATTCTTTCCTTCTTTAAACTACTAAAAAAGGATTCAGCAACAGCATTGTCCCAACAGTTTCCACGACGACTCATACTCGGAACTAAATTATGCTTTTGACAGAATTTCTGCCAGTCTCCGCTACTGTATTGTGAGCCTTGGTCTGAGTGTATGATCACAGGTTCATTGGGTCTGCGTCGCCATACCGCCAT
>NZ_JAKTID010000064.1:0-10107 GCF_027854795.1 Acinetobacter sp. AOR34_HL
TAAATTCTGGGGTGTATCGTTGTCCACTCATAATGTTCTCTCCTATGCAAAAAGAATAGACGAAATTTGTCTAGGAGAGTGGTGGCAGTCCAAAGTTCCAATGAGGCTGTATATAAATGCGGCACCAGTACCAATTCCAATTAAGGTCCACATATTCGGACTACGATTTAAAACTGATTGCCAACATCTAACAAAAAATGGCCACCCTGCCCAAAAAACGATAGGTAATGTAAGAATGAGTTCAATCCAACTCTGTATCTTCATATCAAATAAATTCAGCTGATGCCCAAACATGGCTAAAAATACAACGATAAGAGTTAAAGGTAAGGTATACCAAAATCGTCTTTTAAAATCTTTTAGTTCAGGGTTTTCGTCAGCTTCATCCAGATTTGGAAGTAAAGGCTCTAAAGTCATACCACATTTAGGACAATTCCCAGGGTGATTTTGTTGAATTTCGGGATGCATCGGACAAGTGTAAATAGTAGAAGTATTCACATTTATCGGCTGATCAACCACAATTGAATTTATCCCAATCTCTTTTGGATTAGTCGCTTTTGCTAGTTTATTAATATAAAAAGCAGGATCATTCTTAAACTTTAACCAGCAATTTTCACTGCAAAAATAGAAAGTTTTACTGTCAACTTTTTCATAAAATTGAGATGTTTCTTTTACTGCCATGCCACAGACAGGATCAGTAAGTGTATTTTTATCTTCGTGATGATGATGGTCCATACAACCTCCTTCATATTTAATTTTAAAAGTAATAAATTGATTAAAACGTAAATAATTTCCTATTACTTGATCATTAGATAAGCGAAATTTTCTTTATAGTCAGTGTAGCACTTGTGACTTTTCAATTTTTAAAATGACAAAAATGTAATTTTGAAGTCATCGGAGTGTTTCTATCTTTCTTTGATAATAGGATTACAAAGTTGGTGACCAAGCTATCAATCAATGAATTTCATTCGGTCATTACTGGGCCCAAGATTAATTTAAAGAGGATGAAGAAATGAAAATTTTTCAAAATAAAATGTCTACTCTACGTAACGTACTCGTAGGCACGACTATGGTTGTAGCTACTTCAAGTGCATTCGCACATGTGAAACTTGAAAGTGCAACACCTGCTATTAATGCATCTGTAGCTAGCCAACCGAAAAATATAACTTTGAATTTTGGTGAAGAAGTTATGTTAATGAACGTCAAGTTGCTTGATGCACAACGTAAGGACATTCCTTTAAATTATAAAATAACTCATGATATGAAAAAATCATTTGACGTCGCTGCACCTAAACTAAAAAAAGGAAAATATACAGTCGTGTGGACCACAATGGGAGCGGATGGCCACAACATGAATGGCGAATATAATTTCACCATTAAATCAGCAAAATAAAAATCAAGTGCTAATAGCAACATGCCAGCGAACTGCTGGCATGTTGCTATTACGATGGAGAAAATTATGATTCCTGAATCTTGGATGTATGCATCATGGCTTGTTAAAGTCATTTTATATTTAGGTATTGCATTTGTTGTTGGTGGTACTTTCTCCTACTTCTTACTTGGACGTTATGTAGAAATAAAGGAAACTATTCTGAAATACATAACTCTTGGCACAGCATTAGGACTAATTTCCAGTATTCTAGGATTCTTCCTTCTCATCGGAAGTTTTGCCAATACTGGACTATCTGGTATGTGGGATACTAACTATATAAATCTAGTAATTAACACTCCAATTGGCCATACCCATATCATACGATCAGTGGGTTTTCTGCTTTTATTTTTATTTATGCTCGTGAAATTAAGCAGAAGAACTAATCAGTTTTCTAAAGTTGAAGGGTTAATCTTTACCATCTTACTCTTACCTATTGTTTTTAGTTTTTCCCAATTAGGTCATGTCACGAATTTACCCTTATTCGCTCAAGCTTTATTATCAATACATGTACTTGTAATATCCTTATGGATGGGATCACTTTATCCTTTATGGAAAACAAGCAAAAAAATTAATGGCTTACCACTCAAAGAACGTATGCATCTATTTGGGCAAATAGCGGCCTTTATTGTAGGAATACTCATCGCTTGTGGTCTTAGCATTACTTTATTACTTTTTAAAGATTTTAATACTCTAATCAATACACCTTATGGGCATGGATTTATTATTAAAATTGTATTTGTCCTAAGTATTTTATTGTTAGCCGCTTTTAACAAATGGTATTTCACACCTCGCTTACAAGACCCGAAATTTGCGAAACAATTGGGCTATGCCATTTTATTTGAAATGTCGTTAGGTCTATTAATTCTTTTAGCCACTGGTTATATCACCACCGTAGTCGGTATTGAGTAAAAAAAGGATCATGCTATGACTTCAAGGATGAAGTACAATTTATTATTTCCCATTTTTGAATCAATGCCTAATGAGCTGTTAATGAGAAGATTGCGATTTACTCAGGCTGATTTAAAGCGATCAAACTGACGTTCCCTCTTCTTCAGTAATATCCTGTAAATGAGATAGAATAAATAATCAGCAAAATTCAGTAGGTCGCATGGATGAACTCAGCCAGTACAGCATCGGTTTTAGCAGAAGCCGTATTGAATACCGCGGATTTACTCGGTCTTAGCCAAACCCAACTGGCTACTGTGATGGGTCTCGATCGCGCATCAATAAACACACTCGAATTCTCAGCTGTATTTGAACCCGCATCTGCACATGGTGAAACTGGATTATTACTGATTCGCCTTTATCAAAGCTTATCAACACTCACTGGCGATGATTCTGAATGGATTGATTATTTTATGAATGCATTCAATACCGCAACTGATGGTGTCCCCATTCAGCAAATTCAGAACAGAAAAGGCTTAGAGAAAGTCTTAACAGTAGTTGAAGCCCTAAACAATCATTAATTTATTTAACTCATTCTTTTAGCGAATCAGCTTCAATTTGCTTGATTAGAAATTCTGATCATTATTTTCATCACTTCCGTTAAAAACACAGCAAAGATTAAAATTTGTGCTCAACACATCGCCATAAACATGATTCACAATCAAATTCCTAGCCGTCAGAAATTTAAAATATCTCCAGCAGAATCAATCAATTAATTAATGTTAAGATATGTAAAAAGATCCAATCACAGCGTTGACAGCTCAAGCGATACCCAGTTAAGCTAATTGAACACAGCAAAATCTGTGTACAGGCGTGAGAACCTGTTATATTCTACAAGCGCAAAACAATGTCGCTTATGCGGCTATTTTTTTGTCTACTGTTTAGCAGTCGTTATGGCAGCTTGACAGGGCAGCTTTATGCTGGCCGTACCTTGTAGAACGGTATTCTCACCCCTGTTTTGCTGCCACCATTACCGTGAGAAGTAATGGGGGTAAGTATTAAACTTATCTACAAGGAAACGACTATGAACGCAATTCTTCATGGTGCAAACTCTTGCACACCTAAACAACAAGCTGGTCAACTGATTGTTGAACTTGGCAAAACTATTTCAAATCCTCAACGTCAAACACTCGCCAATCTTTATATTGCTGTTGATACAGCAAACTCCCTGCTCAACGAACTTGAACAAGCACATCAAATCATTCGTGAATGCATGCATGAAATGACTGATGAACAAATTCTTGAAGTTGCAAAGCTCAATCAAAATAACAATCTCTCCTCTTTATGGGCATTTCGTACACATCAGCGTCACAAGATGATTGAACGTGCACAGCGTGTATTGGGAATCCGTTCTATTTAGGTCACTTAATTAATTATGTATTTTTAGCTTGCTACTGTGCACTGTATTAATCGACTGCATTATTATCGAATAAGCAGAAATAATGTTGAATGCAATCAGTGACAGCAGCAACGCTAAAGATAATAGACTTGTGAATATTAAAAGTTATTGTTTAAAACTCAGCACCAAAATCATTTGGTTTTGGTTGTTTAGATTCAACTTGTAATTGACTTTGAATGTTATATTGCTGTCCCAGCATTGCTGCAATTAAGTGCATCATCAGACTGACAATTTCTTCAACGAGTTTTGCAAGTTGCAGTATTGTTGCTGTAAGCTCTGCTGAATGCTCTCGATCGAATTGGTATTGCTGTTGCACTGTTGCTGCATGCTCTTGATCTGCATCTGCTTGTTCTCTAAGTCGACGCATATTTTGTTTAAATTGCTCATACTCTGAATACAATTCAACATCATCTCGTTTAAGTCTTTGATTTGTTTTTGCTGTTGCAATTGCAACTGTTTCAAATTCGACTCTTGCTTCTCCAGCACGTCGAAGCGCTTGATCCAATTTGTCGTTAAGTGCTCTAGTCTGCTGATCTGTGTAGCGAATGACATGCTCTGTTCTTGAAGTTGGTGCTCTTTCTGATGCTGTAACTGCTGCTGTTGTTCTAACTGTTCTAATTTTTCCTGCCTCGATTGTAACTCTTTGATCATCAATCCAATATTCTGAAATAAACTGATCTCGGTGTGGCTCAATTCTGACGGACTGCTGAAGCCTAAGATTTTCAAGATCTTGTTCATGTCGTCTCTGTTGCTCTGCTCGTAATGCTCGATCACGCTGAGCCTTTTTTTCATCTTCTCGACGTTTTCTTGCAAGTCTTGCATAGTACTCAGCGATGATGGCATCAAAGCTAAACTCATTTGTTCGAGTAAATCCAAAATCATCTGTTGTGTGTCGCTGCCGTTGTGATGTTGAATAATCGTATGTTGCTGTTCTTTCATAACTTATTTCTCCACGAAACAAGGAAATGTCAGATGAATATTCGGTTCTGTCGGATGGACTTTCTTTTTGCTCAAATTCAGAGTATTGCAATCGATCCATTTCGAGGAGGTGATCGCTCGGTATCGAGTGCCGTCTTCGTCCGTCAAGATTTCGGTCTCGTTTTTGGTTAAGATCGGCTGTGTGAGATAGTAGTTGGAGGGCAATATTACTAAAATATTCAGTAACCCCATTCCAAGCAACATCAAAATAAATGTTTTCAGAATTAATTTCGGGTTGTAAGTGATCGACTGAGTTAATGCTTGATCTACTTGCTGCTGCAACTGATTCTTCTGATCTTCTAATAACAGTGTGATACTTTGGGTATTGTCCTGAATTTGGGCTTTGATCAGATTCTGATTGTCTTTGATCGTATGTTGCAATTGGGCTTTGCTCTGCTGAAGATGCTTTTGCATGATCTGATCGATTTCGTTGAGATGTGAAGACAGCGTCATTTGAATATTGCTGATATTCTGCTTCAACTCTGCTCGATATGATTTCAA
Organism: Acinetobacter sp. AOR34_HL; assembly: GCF_027854795.1. Classification (NCBI taxonomy): domain Bacteria; kingdom Pseudomonadati; phylum Pseudomonadota; class Gammaproteobacteria; order Moraxellales; family Moraxellaceae; genus Acinetobacter; species Acinetobacter sp. AOR34_HL. The sequence continues at coordinate 5,253 of NZ_JAKTID010000064.1, forward strand.
TCCTCTGATTAAAATCTGAGTCTCGTTTTTCTGATGTTGTAGCAGATGCATAACGTTGTCTGTTGTAAGCTGCTCTTGCCTGTCTAGCTCCTTGCAAAGTTTTTTCTGCTCTATCTCGAAGTTTTGCACCAGGCATTCGAGTATTTTTTGAAATCTGATTAACTGTTCGCTGCTCATCGTTTCCACGTTCGCTATCTGCTTTTCGAACTTGCTCAAAAGCTTTGATACGTTCTCGAAATGGTTCTGAGCATTTTCTGATGTCAAATTGTCTTTCATATATTCCTCCTTGAAAATAAATAGGTTTTTTCCCGAAAGTTGGAATTAAGCTAAACTGATTTTCTCGAATTTTGGCAACTTCGCTAGCAAGTTTGTTTGTGAGTACAAATTGCATAAAGTCATCACGGTTATGTACTAAAATTTCAGAGAAGAGAAATTCATTTTGATTTGTTTCTAATTGTTTTAACGAAATGGACAAGAGTCCAACATATAAATTTTCAATGAATGTTTTATAGTTTCCTCTATTCTTTTCAACTTTTTTCAGCGCAGATTGTAAATACAGCTCATAGCCTTTTTTTGTAAATCTTGCACGGTCAGGATCCTTCGGATCTGCCCACCCATATTCGGAATTAAGCTTGTCTTGCAAAGTATGAAAATGCTTTTGAAACAAACCTGGAGGGGCTATATTCATTGCTTTTCCTGACCTGAGTTCAAGCCGTGGCACAAGGATATGGATATGCTTTGACCCATTTGGTTCGTGATGCAACACAGCCGTCATGTGATATTGATCAGGTTCAAGACCACTGAAAGCTAATGCTTCGAACTGTTTTAAGACATCTTTTATTTCAATATCAGTCGGTTGATCTTCTTCAGCAAAAGCAATCACGGCAGATGTATATTTATGTTTGAAAGGAGAACTATCTGCAATTTTTGCAAAGATATGAGGGTCCCCACTCAACACTTCAACGTGCGGACGGACAATATTCATGTGATCCTTTTCGTCGAGCACATAACTTGCTGCACGTGCTGCACTGCCCGTTCCATGCCTCAACATCTTAATCAACATGATCTGCCCTCCCGTTTAAAAATATAAATGGAAATAAAAAGTCAATTTTTTAGATGGTCATTAGAAAGGTCAGCGTCTGAAGTTGATTCAAGTTCACCTTCTCCAACGACTTGCATTTGTCGCAATAAATCAGCGAGATATTTTTGTTCAATATGCTGGTGTCGGCGCTGAACTGTCTTATCAGAACGATGCAGTGACGGAGGACAAGGAAGCGGATAAAGCTGATAGATTTTTTTTAAATAGTCTTCGACAAGTAGGTACGTTCGAAGTAAGTCGACTGGTTTTCCGATTTTGTTGCTAATGTGAATTGCACGGGTAATCTGATTGAGATTATTGCCAATTTTTGCAAGTTGGAATGCAATGCTTTCGCTATCTTCTTGCGTCCTGTGATTTGACTCTTTTTTCTTCGCTACAACATGCGATTCACGAATTGAAGATCGATCAACATTCAAATTATTTTGAATATAACAACTCACGCTAAATCGAATAAAATCACTTACAGTTTTATTTAATAGACTTGCTGAATCTCTAATTATCTCTAATTCATCATCATTTAAACGCAATTCAAGTCGACTTACTCTTCTTGATTTTTTAATAACATTAGCAACAACCATAATACACCTAAAAACCGTCAATCTATTTTTAAACTATAATAAATTTTAAAATAATAAAAGTGTTTTTTGATAGGAATTTTAAAATAATTTATATGTAGAATAAATAGTTACTCTAAAAATTTAAAACAAACACATTATTAAAAGTAGCGGTTTGGCTGCAAGCCAACCAGATTCCGTTCGTACACAATTACAACTTTAGTTGTGATTTTGTACGGACAGGGTACTCTGGCTCAACCGATTATTTTCATATTTTATGTACTTTGGACTATTAAGTGATATATTAAATATCACAAAGACTAAACACGTTCTAATTTTCAAATAAAAATAAGATCATGATCTATAGAAGATATACACCAAGAGGAATTTTAAATTTATTCTATAATTAAAACATATGCTTAACTAAAAACAACACCTAAGTTTAAAGTTTATTCTCTTAAATTAAATTAGATTAAATATTTAATCTAATCATTAAATAAATAATAGTTTTCATAAGAAAAATATTAAAATGATCAACATCAAAAACTCATAAACCCCAACTAAAACAAAAAAGCAATTAAGAAATCAAAACCCAACCACAAAAAAAACAAAAGTAGTAAACCGAAGAAAATACTAAAGATTAATTACTGTTATAATAGATAAAAATTAATTAAAAAAATAAACCTATTTCTTGATCTTTTATACACAAATCATTTTTACACAAATAAAACATGGTAGCTTTCAATGTATAGAAACTTGTTTTAATCTTCAGATCCTAATTAACAACATGAGGATTTTAAGACAACAGGCTTTCTTCAACTGCATTAAAAACTGAAGAGGTCAAAATGATAAAAAATCTTTATCTAATAAAATTAATTATTAGATATAAAAAACTGGAGCAAGACTTTCAAATAAAAATGCGGAGGTTCAACAATGAGTAAATATTTTGAACTGCTGGATTGGGTCACCGCAGAAAAGTTTTGTGAATTGACGGGTGAACAGATCACGAACCTAAAGAATCTTAGGCCTCACTGGGAGGAAGGAAAAGTCTGGGTGAAAGTGTCTGATCGAAAAATTCTATATAGTTTGAAAGGTTATAACGCATGGGTCGAACAAGCAGCTCAGGTCTACCAAAAGGCACAAGAGCAAGATCGGGAAAAATACAGATTAACTTTAAATGGAACGACAAGCGCGAGTGGTTCACCCTCGACCTCATCGATACCCCAACCAACTTCATTAAGGCGGCTAAGATTAGAGAAGATTTTGTAAACAAGGCTAAATACGGGATATTAAAAATCGAGGATATCGAAGCTGTCACCGCCAAGCCCATCAAAAAAGCTGACGCTGCGCAAAAAACATTGCCAGCGTCAAATACTCCGACATTTGCTCACTATGCCCAAGAATACCTTTATAACCTTTCAGATCATAAGCAAGGCACCAAGAAAAAATATCTATCAATTTTGGAAAGGCTCTGGATGCCATTATTCGAAGATATGCTGATTAATACGATCACCAGTCAAATGTTGCGTACAGCCGTCAATGGACGTGAATGGTCATCGGCTAAAACTCGAAATGATGCTTTGATTCCATTACGTGGCGTATTCGAATTAGCTTGTGATGATGAGGTGATTGATAAGAATCCATGTGACCGATTGAAAAATCAGAAAACTCAGGAGGATGAACCTGATCCATTTAATGAAATGGAAAAGGAAATAATACTGAACTGGTTAAAAGAGAAATATATTGCAGACTACCCAATTGTGTATTGGTATTTTGTGGTGGCATTCTGGACAGGTTGCCGTCCATCAGAAATTATCGCACTCACTTGGCAGGATGTAGATTTTTTAAATAAGCAGATTTACATCAATAAAGGTCGTGTGAACGGCGTTCAGCAAGAAACCACTAAAACAAATAAAGCTAGATTTGTAGATTTAAATGATTTTGCTTTCGAGGCATTTCAACAACTCAGATTACTAACCTACCTCAAATATGAGCACGTATTTATCTGTGATGAGACAGGTAAGGAATTTACTACGCAAAAATCATTGAGCGAGAAGTTTGTAGCCTCACTGAAAGCAAATGGCATACGCTACCGCCCTGCCTATAACACTCGTCATACTTATGCGACTGTATGCTTAATGAATGGACTTAATCCAGTCTATGTGGCTTCACAGCTGGGTCATAGTTTGGTGATGCTCATGAAGCGTTATGCGAAGTGGATTAACTCGGATAAGAACAAAGAAGAGATCGCTAAAATTTCAAATAGTGCCAAAATTGTGCCAAAGGAAAAGGGAATCAAACTATGTATTTGATTCCCTTTCAGATATTTGGCGGAAGCGGTGTCCGTCTAACAATAGTCCAAAGCAATCCAATCCAATATTATAAAAATATATTTTTCAATAATTTACAGTTTAATCCATCCAACTTCGTCTTGTCTATTCCAATCATTTCCAGTATTTTATGTGGGGTAGGTTGAGGGGTAACCAAAGATCATGCCAAAGAAATCTAAAGAGCTATCAGCACTCAGTGTAGCAAAAATTAAAACAACTGGTCGACACTCTGTAGGTGGTGTCGATGGCTTATGCTTGAATGTCGAAGGCAATTCTCGTGTTTGGATTTTACGTGCTGTTGTTGGCAAACGTCTCGATAGAGATGGAAAGTTAAAACCTCATCGCCGTGATATTGGTCTTGGTCCCTACCCTGAAGTTTCATTAGCTGAAGCCCGAGCTAAAGCAACTGAATTAAGATTACAAATACGAAATGGCATTGATCCAATTGCACATAAGCAGAAACAGCTTGAAAAATTGCATAGCCAAAAACTTCGTGACAAAACATTCATGGAGTGTGCGGAAGTTGTTATTGCCAATAAAACCCGTGAACTCAAAAATCAAAAGCATATTGGGCAATGGTCATCCACATTAGAAACCTATATCTATCCAACTTTAGGTAATCTCACCATTGGCACAATTACCAAAGTTGATATTGCAGAAGCTCTTAAACCAATTTGGATCGAAAAAAATGAAACAGCCAAACGTATTCGTGGTCGCATAGAAACTATTTTTGATTATGCTAAGGCTATGGGATATTTTGAGGGTACTAACCCTGCTGAATGGAAAGGTAATCTTGAGCCAATCTTAGGCAACTTAAAACAGGAATCGCGCCCTCATCCATCCCTGCCTTATGAACAAGTCGCTGAGTTTAT